>JAZSPX010000201.1:0-16014 GCA_045537675.1 Candidatus Faeciplasma sp.
AATAGCTTTGCTGTGAAATAATTGCTTAATATTTTAAGAGTGCACTGTAATACTTTACTCTTTTTATGGTTTGTGGTATGATTGGCTTATGTAGTTGTTTATCGCTTTAATCAACACAGCAAAGGAGAGTAAAAATGCTTAACAAACTTATTTATAGAAGAAATCTGATTCTATTGATTTTTGCAATAGTTTTAGTTGTCTTTTGGCTTATATATTTAATCTTTGGAAGCGGTGAAGATAAAGTTACATTTCTTATTTTGACGCCGATTTTGCCTATAATTACATATGGTTTTATGCGCATTGGTTTTAAAACCATGAATGTGAATGGGTCAAATAAGTATATAAATTTCTGTCTGAATTTTTTCTTGGTCACGGGTACTCTTGGACTTGCGATGATGACCATCAATTTTATTGCTGAATTCCCCAATGGATTAACCCCTACACTTGGAGGATGTATGGGCTTAATCATCGCTGTTTTGGATGAGGCAAGTAAAAGATATTGGTAATAGTATAAAAATCACATATATGTTGTTCAGCCACGGTAAAACCCGTGGCTTTTTTATTTAATGCAAGGTAGTAAATTTCATAGCAAACTCCCCTGCCCCTATTGATTGATTTGAAAAAATGTTGTATCATCAACAAATAGAGATTTTTTAGCGAGGAAATGAAATGGAAACAAAGGTTATACTTTTTGATTTGGACGGCACGCTTTTGCCGATGGACCAGGACGTTTTTGTTAAGGCATATTTTAAAGGGATCGCAACAAGGCTGGCGCCGCACGGCTATGACCCTCAGACGCTTATTAAAAGCATTTGGGGCGGAACGGACGCGATGATTGCAAACGACGGTGAAAAGACGAATGAAGCGGTTTTCTGGGACTTTTTTGCCACCGTTTTCGGTGAGGATGCAAGAAAGGACGAGCCGAAGTTTGCCGCATTTTATGAAGAAAACTTTGATGATGTGAGCGCTGTTTGCGGTTTTGACGAGCGAGCTGACAGGATCATTAAAAAGATTAAGGCAAAGGGCATTAAGGTAGCACTTGCGACGAACCCTATCTTCCCCCAGATTGCGACACGCAAGAGAATGAAGTGGGCAGGGCTTGACGAAAACGACTTTGAGCTTTACACGACTTATGAGAATTCGAGCTTTTGCAAGCCGAACCTTGAGTATTACAAGGTTATTCTTGGGCAGCTTGGGGTTGATGCCGGCGAATGTGTGATGGTTGGCAACGACGTCGGCGACGACATGGTGGTGCGCAAGCTTGGCATGAGGGTGTTTCTTTTGACAGACAACCTGATTAACAAAGCGAATGAGGACGTTTCTGATATTCCGCAGGGCGGATTTGATGAGCTGGACGCCTTTATTGACTCGCTGGACTGACGGAGGAAACACAATGAGTGATTCATCAATTGGAATTATCGGCGGCTCTGACGGGCCGACTGCTGTTTTTGTTACGGGCTCACCTTTTGCGGCAATCGTTACAGCGGTTGTGGTTGTTGCGGTAGTGGTTACGGCAATTATCGTTATCAAGAAAAAGAAAAGAAAATGATAAGTATATCCCCTCTTGAAAATAGGAGGGGATGTTTTTTAGCCGACGTCTGGCGGCGGGGCGCTTGCGGCGAAGCTGCAAGGGTCGGCGGCAGGTGGAGGCGGTTGGACTGAGCAAACAAAGAAAAAACAGGTACTCGCAATTAAGCGAATACCTGTTTGTTTTTTGCAATTAAGCCTAAGTCTGCGATTAGTCAGCAGAGTAAGGAAGCAAAGCCATGAATCTTGCTCTCTTGATAGCCTTGGTGAGCTCTCTCTGGTGGAAAGCACATGTGCCGGTTACACGACGGGGAAGGATCTTGGATCTTTCGGTCATGCACTTCTTGAGCTTTGCGGTGTCCTTATAATCAATGGTGGTAGCTCTATCTACGCAGAACATGCAAACCTTCTTGTGAGGTCTTTTGCCGGGTCTTGCGGAATTTCTCTCCATTTTAGTATTCTCCTTTCAAGGTAATAGTTCCGTAATTTTAGAACGGAACGCCGTCATCACTTAAAATTTCTTCAAAATCGTCAAATCCGCCAATGGAAAGTGACTGATTGTTAGCAGGTTCTTTATAGCCTGCTTCGGGAGTTCTTGCTTTGTAGTTAGAGTTAGAAGCAAAGTTAGACTCGCCGCCCTGTGTACGTTCACCTGTGAAGGAAACGTTATCGACAAATACCTCGGTAACATAGTGCTTGGTACCGTTCTTATCGTCGTAGGTACGGGTTCTGAGGTTGCCCTCGAGTGCGATCATTCTGCCCTTGGCAAAATATCTGTTAATGAATTCTGCCTGCTGGCGCCATGCAACGCAAGTGATAAAATCGGTCTGTCTTTCTTCGCCCTGTCTTACGTAACCGCGGTCAACAGCGACAGTAAAAGTAAGAACGCTTACACCGCTTGATGTAGTGCGAAGGTCGAGATCCTGTGTGATTCTACCCATCAAAATAACTCTGTTAAGCATAAGAAACCTCCGTTCTTTTTTGTGTCCTGTTCCCTATCGCCAATTACTTGGTGATAACCATGGAACGAAGAACGCCGTCAGTGATGTTGAGTACACGCTCGAATTCTGCAGGGAAATCAGGCTTAGCCTCGAAGGTGTAGAGTACATAGTAACCTTCGGACTCGTAGTTGATTTCGTAAGCAAGCTTTCTCTTGCCCCATTCTTCAACATTTGTTAAAGTTGCATTAGCTTCGATCATGTCCTTGAACTTAGCAACGAGAGCGTTAACAGCTTCCTCGCCTGCCTTGGTAGAGAATACTACCATTGACTCGTAGATTCCGGTAATCTTTGCCATTTGTTGCACCTCCTTCTGGATTTCGCCCACCGCTCATACGATGGACAAGGATAACTTAGACAGTATAGCAAAATAAATCCGATTTGTCAAGGGGAAGAATGGGACAAATCGGAAAATATTTCTTTGTGAAATTACAGCATTACGACAAAAGCAGAAACAGCTATCATTATTGCGATGTTGACAATGACCATGACGGTTGAAGCGACGAGAACGCCCACCCACGATGTGCCGCCCTTGGCGGATATGTTGAGCTTTCTGACCTCGTTATCGACGGTATCGTCTTTAATTCTGGCAATATCTTTTTTTGCCTTGCTGTAATAAAGCCAATCGGCAAACAGGCCGCAGACAAACTTGAAAATCATGGACAAGATGTAGAAGACCATGACGACGGCAATAAACAAATTATTATCTAAAATTGAGGTTGAGATAATGCCGGCTGTTGCCAGATATTCGAACACAGAAGGAACCGAAAGAAGAATTGTTGCGATCAGTGCGGCAATTCCTATGCCGTTCATTTTGCGGTAGAAGAAATAGAACTGAGGGAAGATGAAAGCCCACAGGTTAAACGAGCTTTTTACGCCCTGTTTTGCGAACTTGAGGAATTTTGGAATGAAGCTGAAGAACTTGCCGCCAATGTAGTTGGTGTATTCTTCGACCGTGTTGCCGTCGATGTCGGAATCGGGCTTTATGCGCTGGAAGCCTGCAAACGGTGAACCGTAGAAGCCGCCCTGTGAAGTTGCTCTTTCCATGTCGAGAGGGGTGCCGCAGCGTGCGCAGAAAACGTTGTCGCCGTTATTTTCGAGCTGGCAGGAGGGGCAAACCCTTTTTTGGTTGGAATTCTCACCGATTTTAGTGCCGCACTTGGAGCAAAATGTATCGTCTGCCTTAACCTCGTTTCCGCAGGTTTTGCAATAGCGGCCGGTATACTCCTCCTGATAAGAGGCGAAGCCGCTCTCGCTGTTAACCATGGGAGCATTTACATCGGTAATAGGGGCAGTTGCAATTCCATCCGCAATGGGGCTGACGTGAGCATGCTCGACGTGGGGAGTTTCGGGCTCCCACTCCTCCCCTTTCTCGTGGAGATGAGTGTTAAGGCACTTGCCCTCTGCTTTATAGCATTCGCGGTGATAAGGCGAGCCGCAATCGGGGCAGATTACGATATCATCGTCTTTTTTAAGCACTTCTTTACAAGAAATACACTTTTGGCCGATATATTTTTCTGTTGCCATGTTATGGTCCTTTCTTTTAAAATGGCAGGCTGAAAATTAACAGTCTGATAGTACAATAAGTAGTATACCACCATTTTCTAAAAATGCAAACTAATTTGTGATAATTTCATCAGCTTTTCACTAAAAGTTTAGAATGATGCGGTGGATGTGACGCCTTATTGAAACGTTTTGGTTTTGAGATGAAAATTTTAAGTTTCGAATGCCGACGTCCGACGGCGGTGCTCTTGCGGCGCAGATGCAAGAGTCGGCGGCGGGTGGAGGCTGTGAACGAGCAGAAAAATTGAGAGCGCTGTATTTACATTTTGAGCAATTTGTGGTATAGTTAATGTGTATATTTACAAACGTAAAGGCGGTTTAGAATGAATCAGGATCATATTAGAAACTTTTGCATTATTGCTCATATAGACCACGGAAAGTCGACACTTGCAGACAGAATTTTAGAGCTTACCGAAACAGTTGCGAAGCGTGATATGTCGGAGCAGCTTTTGGACAACATGGACATTGAGCGTGAGCGCGGCATTACCATTAAGGCAAGAGCTGTCAGAATGAAATATCGTGCTGACAACGGTGAGGATTATGTTTTTAACCTTATTGACACGCCCGGCCACGTTGACTTTAACTATGAGGTATCTCGCTCGTTGGCGGCTTGCGAGGGTGCGATTTTGATCGTTGATGCTTCGCAGGGAATTGAAGCGCAGACGCTTGCAAACACCTACCTTGCGATTGAGCATGACCTTGAGGTTTTGCCTGTTATAAACAAGATAGATTTACCCTCGGCAAACCCCGAGGCTGCGATTGCAGAGATTGAAAATATTATTGGATTGCCTGCAGAGGACGCACCGAGAGTTTCGGCAAAAATGGGCATAAATATTAAAGAGGTTTTAGAGCGCATTATTACTGATATTCCCGCACCGAAGGGTGACGCTGAAAAGCCCCTTAAAGCTTTGATTTTTGACAGCTATTATGACCCCTATAAGGGTGTAATCATTTATGTAAGAGTTAAAGAGGGTACGCTTAAAGTTGGCGACACCATTAAGTTCTTTGCGACTGATGCACAGTTCCAGACGGTTGAGGTTGGCTGTATGGGTGCAACCGAGCTTATACCCACGGGTGAGCTTAAGGCCGGCGACGTTGGTTACATTACAGCCTCGATTAAAAACATTACCGACACAAAGGTTGGCGACACAGTAACCAATGCTTTTGACCCCTGCGACGGTCCCCTGCCCGGTTACCGAAACGTTCAGTCGATGGTGTTCTCGGGTATATACCCGGCAGACGGCGCTAAGTATGGCGACCTTAGAGACGCACTTGAAAAGCTTCAGCTTAACGACGCATCGCTTACATTCGAGCCTGAAACATCAGTCGCTTTGGGCTTTGGCTTCAGATGCGGATTTTTGGGGCTTTTGCACATGGAGATCATTCAGGAGCGATTGGAGCGAGAATATAACCTCGACCTTATTACGACCGCGCCTTCGGTAATTTATAAGGTTAAGATGATGAGCGGCGAAACCGTTTATATTGACAACCCGACGAATTACCCCGACCCTTCGCTGATAGCATCTGCCGAGGAGCCGGTTATCAATGCGCACATTTATGCGCCGAATGAATTTGTCGGCAACATTATGGAGCTTTGCCAGGAGCGCAGAGGCACCTTCAAGGACATGAAGTATATTGACGACACGAGAGTTGATATTCATTATGAACTGCCGCTGAACGAAGTTATTTATGACTTCTTTGACACGCTTAAGTCGCGCACGAGGGGTTATGCTTCTTATGACTATGAGATGCTTGGCTATGCGCCCTCGAAGCTGGTTAAGTTAGACCTTTTGCTGAATGGCGAAATTGTTGACGCTTTATCGTTTATTGTTCACGCAGACAGAGCCTATAACAGAGGAAGAAGACTTTGCGAAAAGCTTAAGGAAAATATTCCGAGGCAGATGTTTGAAGTGCCTATTCAGGCGGGTATCGGCGGAAAGATTATTGCAAGAGAAACTGTTAAGGCTTACAGAAAAGACGTTTTGGCTAAGTGCTATGGCGGTGACATTACCCGTAAGAAAAAGCTGTTGGAAAAGCAGAAAGAGGGTAAGAAGCGCATGAGACAGCTTGGTACTGTTGAAGTGCCGCAGGAAGCGTTTATGAGCGTTTTGAAGCTTGATTCGTAAAGAAACGGTTACAACTTAATACAATTTGGCAACATTTGTTGATTTTACGCGGACAACCAAGTATAATCGACATGAAAGGAGTGTGAGCTTATTTGAACAAAAGCTTTCTTTCGAACAGATGGCTGGGCTTTGGCATTTCGCTGTTTAACCTTTTGTATCTGCTGCTTGTCGGAGTTTTGGCGATTTGGACGTTTTTGTATGAGCTGAGGTTTGACAACGTAACCACGTTTAATGTGGTTTATATTTCGGCAAGTGCGATATTTCTTATTCTGATGATAATTTCGAGAAGTCAGTTTATAACACGCATAATGTCGATGCTTCTGCTTTTACCTGTATTTATGCTTGTTGTTTTTAACCAGGGTAATTTGTGGATATACCTGCCCCCTCTTGTTGTGGGTGTAATAATGTTCTTTGTTTGCACATCGAGTGCGACGACGAAGGTAATCATGGGCACGATATACATTCTGATGTATTTTGTGGGACTTGTCGGTTTTATGCTTATAAGCACGCTGTTCGGCGGCTCGGCGGTTGAAACAAGACTTGACGCAAGCGTGACAGACACCGTTATTACCGAGAAATATGATATGCAAAAGATTGACAGGCTTAATGCTAACAGTGTTTCGCCCGACGGGAAATACAGATATTACATCTTAGACGTTCAGGACAACGAGCGCGGCAAGGTCATTATTGTTGTAGAGCCGAATGACATGGACATAAGATACCGTTACTTCACTTTGGTTGAGGTCGGCTATACCTCGAGAATTGCAAAATTTGCAACACGCGGTGTGACACCCGACATTGAATGGATCTCGGGAAACCAGATAAGATATAGATTTGGTGAGGGTGCCGAGTGGAAGACCTCAACGATAAATATACCGACCGAAAAGAACTATCTGAGATTTTTGAATATTTCATAAAAAGCAAAACATCGCTCACATTGGTGGGCGATGTTTTTTGCATTGAACATTTGCGTTGAAACAAAAAAATATCCGCCTCGCTTAATGCGAAGCGGATTAGTTTTTTAATTAGGCAGTAAATTAGATGATGATTTTTTCGCCGCCCTCAAGTCCTGTGAGGATTTCGGTTCTGTCGCCCGAAATAACGCCGATGGTTACTGTTGTCTGAACCTTTACGCCGTCGATAAGTACGTTTACATAATAGCCTTCGTCGGTTTCAAAGACAGCGTCGGTAGGAACGATGATAGCTTCGTCACGTCTTAAGGTGGTGAAGGTTACTTCGATACCGCCCATGTCGGAGAATTCAACCTCTTCATCGCACTGGATAACGTACTGCATAACGTTAACGGGATTGTCGTTAAAGCCCCAGCGTGCGGAAACTTCTCTGGAGTCGACAACCTTACCGGTGGTATCGGCAAGAGCGCCCTGGTTGATGTGAACCTTTGTGCCAAACTCGATGTTCTTTAACACGCCCCTGTAATCGGAGGCTGCAAGAGAAGGACGGGAGGTATCTACTATGGTGCAGATTACCTGGTTCTGTCTAACGCTGGCACCGTTCCACACGTTGCCGACGTAGGTTATCTTACCGTCGAAAGGAGCCTTGATAACAAGGTGTTCACGTCTTTCGATGAGAGTGTCGTATTCGAGCTGTTCAATTTCATAGTCGATTTTAGCAAAGCCGATCTCTTCATCGCTTGCGCCCTTGTCAACAAGAACCTCGTAGGTGTTCTTGGCAGAGTCGAGCTTGAGCTTTTGAATGACGATTTCTTCTTCAAGTGCTTCATCGCTTAAGCGGCAAAGAATGTCACCTTCTTTAACTGACATATCGGGTCTGAGGTCGATATGAGCGACGGTGCCGCTTGTTAAGGTGAAGGAAAGGTTAACCGAGTAGGGGTAGGTAATTTCTGCTGTGAGGGTTTCACGCTCGGTGATCGAGCCTTTGTAAGCAACTACGGTTTCATAGTTAATTGAGTTGCCTGTTCTGATGGGAACGTATATTTCTTCTGCGACCTTGTCTTCCTCTTTACAAGCGGTAAAGAGAGTAAGGCACAAAACTAAAACCAAAAGAATTGAAAAAAGTTTTTTCATGAGATACCTCCGAGATGATGCAAACAGTTATGCTTATACTCATTTATTTTAGCACGAATAGTTTAAAATGACAATAGTTGATACCACATTTTTTGGAGGTAGAAACCACTAAAATTCGCATATTTTTTTATATATTTTGCCTAAAGCTGTGACATGATAAGCTTTAAAATTATTTCGTTGGAAACCAGAAAACCGCGTGGAGTTAAGCTTAGCCTGTCGCCGTTTAACATGGCAAAACCACAGTCAACGAATGGCTGTGCGGCTTTTGACAAAGCGTTGCTGTTGCCGCCAAGACCTGAAAGCTTTGCTAAGCTTAGTCCCTCGCACAGGCGCAGAGAAAGCATGATATATTCTTCGAGTGCGTCGGGGGATTCGTCCTCGGTGACGACGGGCTGTGTGGGGCTTTTAAGGTAGGTGTTAAGGTCGGCAGGGACGAAAAAGCGCTTGCCCTGCCAGAAGGAATGGGCGGCGGGGCCGAAGCCGATGTAGTCTGTCCCCTGCCAGTATTTTAAGTTGTGGCGGCTTTCGTAACCCGAAAGCGAGAAGTTTGATATTTCATATTGCTTATAGCCCAAGCTTTCAAGCTTTTGACACATTGCAAGATACATTTCGGAAACTGTGTCATCATCGGCAACAGAGTTTCTTACCGAGTCGCAGTCGAAGGCTGTGCCCTCCTCGATTTTAAGCATATAGGCAGAGATGTGCTGGATTTTTAACGAAGCGAGGCGGTGAATGGATTCTTTTAGGGAGGCAAGGGTCTGGTTGGGCGTGCCAATCATTAAGTCGCAGGAGATGTTTTTGAAGCCTGCTTTCTGAGCGTTGATTACTGCAAGCTCGGCCTGAGAGAAGTTGTGGAGCCTGCCGAGGTGGGAAAGCTCATCGTTATTGGCAGACTGAACACCGAAGGATAGGCGGTTTATGCCTGCCTGCTTGAAGGCGGATAGTTTTTCAAAATCTACCGTGCAGGGGTTGGCTTCGAGTGTGATTTCGGCATTATCGAAAAGGGTGAAGGTGTGTCTTACGGCATCTAACACCAATTCAACATCGTCGGGCGTCATTAAGGACGGAGTCCCTCCCCCAAAATAAACCGTATCGACATTGGCTTTATCGCCCTTGAAATTAATTATATTTGCAGCAAGGGTGAGAGCATAATTATGGATCGTTTCATCGTCTGCAACGACGGAGTAGAAGTCGCAATAGGGGCATTTGCGGCGACAAAACGGGACGTGGATATAAACTCCTTTAGCAATATGCGGCACAGTATCACCTTCTTATTAAACAATTTCTACGATATTTTAACACAAAGCCGCAAAATATTCAATAATGTTATTAAATCGGTGCTGTGCGTGTTGATTTTTTGAAGGTTTTTTGCTATAATTGGTGTATATATAATAGTATTACTATGGGTTATTGTGGCTATTTGAGTTTTTGAACGATTGAGCCGTCCGACGGCGAAGCCGAGCGTGCGCCGAAGGCGCCTGCGAGGAACGGCGGAGGGTGGCGGTGATTTGCGCAGGAACTAAGGATATTATTTCACACTGTTATTTTTAGATTTTCACATTTTTGATGTATGATATATTAAGGAGAACTATAAGATGATTTATTTGGACAATGCGGCGACAACAAAAGTCTGCAATGAAGCAAGTGAAGCCGCTTTGTTTGCGATGCGTGAGGCTTTTGGAAACCCTTCGAGCCTGCACGGAATGGGAATTGAAGCTGAGAAGCTTATTGAGTTTTCTAAAGAGCAGATTGCTTTGGCGCTTAACTGCCAAAGTGATGAGATTTTGTTTACCTCGGGTGCGACAGAAAGCAACAACATGGCAATTTTGGGGCTTGCCGCAAATTACGGCAAGCGCAAAAAGCGTGTTGTTACAACGGCAGTTGAGCACCCTTCGGTGGCGGAGCCTTTTGAAAAGCTTAAAGCCATGGGATTTGAGGTTTGTATAATCAGCCCCAACGAAAACGGCGAGATAACCGCTGATATGATTATTGACGCGGTTGATGACAACACATGTTTGGTAAGCGCAATGCTTGTCAACAATGAAACGGGATATGTTTTGCCGATTGCTAAAGCGTTTGGCGAGATTAAGAGATATTACCCCGAGTGTTACACACATTGCGACGCTGTGCAAGGGTTTGAAAAAGTCCCTATTAAAGTAAAGACGTTGTGTGCTGACACCATATCCTTCAGCGGGCACAAGATTTATGCACCGAAGGGCGTTGGCGGACTTTATATTAAAAAGGGCGTCAGGGTTGCACCTTTGCTTGTTGGCGGAGGGCAACAGAAAAACCTGCGCTCGGGAACAGAGAGTGTGCCGATGATTTATGCTTTGGGCAAGACGGTTGAGGCTTTGACACCTTCGATAACCGAGCGTTATGAAAAAGTCTCTGCCTTAAAGAGATATGCTGTGGAAAAGCTTGGCGTGATTGAAGGAATTGTAATTAATTCACCCAGCAATGCAAGCCCTTATATTTTAAGCGTTTCCCTGCCCGGTTATAAGAGCGAGACGGTTCTGCACTTTTTGGAGCAGATGGGTATTTACGTTTCGAGCGGCTCGGCGTGTTCGAGGGGCAAGAAAAGCAGCGTTTTGGCGGCGTTTGGCTATGGCGACAAGCTGCTTGATTCGACGATTAGAATCAGCTTTTCGAACGAGAATGAGATGGCAGATATTGACGCTTTGGCAGACGGGCTTGTTAAGGCAAGAGAGAGTCTGGCGAGAGTGAAGTAGCGACGATTAAGGCGACGTCGCTTGCGTGAGTGGCAACGAGCAAGCGGTGGAGCCGTTTGGTTAGCAGAATTTTAAGTTTATATTAACAAGAAGGTTAGATTATGAAAGAGATTATTCTTTGCAAATATGGTGAGATCGTACTTAAAGGGCTTAACAGAACAAGCTTTGAAGCAGAGATGCTTAGAAACATAAGACGACGCTTGAAGCCTTTGGGCGAGTTTAAATATGTTTCGGCACAGTCGACGCTTTACGTTACCCCTTTAAGCGAGGACGTTGACATTGACGAGGTTATGCTTAAGCTTTCGAAGGTGTTTGGTATTGTTAAGCTTTGCCGTGCTGTTGAAGTTGAAAAGGACATGGATGCAATATTTGAGACAGCTAAGGTGTATTTAAGTAGAGTACTTAAAAACGCAAGAACCTTTAAAGTTACGGCAAAACGTTCGGACAAGAAATTCCCTTTAAAATCTCCCGAGATTTGTGCAGAGCTTGGCGGCAGACTTTTAGAGTGCTTCCCTCACCTGACAGTTGACGTTCACAACCCCGAGGTTACCGTTACATGCGAGATAAGAGATAACGGCGCATATATTCACGATATGCCTGTTGAGGGCGCAGGAGGAATACCAGTCGGAACATCGGGCAGAGCGCTTTTGTTGCTTTCGGGCGGAATTGACTCACCCGTTGCGGGATATATGATGGCTAAACGTGGCGTGCAGGTAAGCGCAATTCACTTTGAGGCACCGCCTTATACCTCGGAAAGAGCGTTGATGAAGGTTGAAAGACTTGCAAAGAAGATGACCGATTATTGCGGACAGATAAGCTTTTTCTGTGTGCCTTTTACTAAAATTCAGGAAGAAATTAAAGAGCATTGCCCCGAGGAGCTTTTCACCATTATTATGAGAAGACTTATGATGGAGATTGCCCAACGTTTAGCTGAAAGTTATGAGCTGACGGCTTTGGTTACGGGCGAAAGCATTGGGCAGGTGGCTTCGCAGACGATGGCGGCAATGGTTTGCACAGACGCTGCATGCAGAATGCCTGTTTTCAGACCATGCATTGGTTTGGACAAGAAAGAGATAATTGATATATCTTATAAGATCGGCACGTTTGATATTTCGATTGAGCCTTATGAGGACTGCTGCACGGTGTTTACACCCCGTCACCCCAAGACGAGACCTGTTTTGGCTGACGTTGAAGCAGCACAGGCAGCATTTGACTTTGAGCCTTTGATTAAAGAAGCGATCGAAGGAATTACGACCAAGACGTTTAAGATTTCGTGAGCGGAATGTGAACGGCGATCGTAGTGGGAAGGAGTCCGCACGGAGTGCGGAAGGGGCCCACGGATTGGGAGCGAACGTTTTTTTGGCGTTAGAAAGGTTTGGCGGCGAAGTCGAAGCACGCGCCCGCCGAAGGCGGGCTGTGTGCGAGGTGCGCCGCATTGAAAGAAGGGCTGGCGGTTATGAAGAATGAATATTTGAATAACGCGACCAAGCTTGCGAGCGAAGCCGTTAAGATGCTTAAATTGCTGGGGCTTACCGTTGGCTGTGCCGAGAGCTGCACGGGCGGATTGCTGGCAGGCGCTATAACCTCGGTATCGGGGGCGTCAGACGTTTTCGAGTGCGGGGTTGTGTCCTACTCGGAACGCATTAAGGCTGAGCTTTTGGGCATGACGCAGGAGTTTATTGACGCGCACGGCGTTGTGAGCGCAGAGGTAGCCTTTGCAATGGCGAAAGGCATTATCGAGCTTTCGGGGTGTAATGTCGGCGTTGGAATTACAGGCATTGCAGGCCCCGGTGGCGGCACTAACGAACAACCAATCGGAACGATATACGTTTCGGTTGTTTATGGAGATAAGGATATAACAAAAGATTTGAAGCTTTATGAAGAAGGAAGCTTTGACAGAAACACAAACCGAGATTTGACGGTTGCATACGCTTTGGAAAGCATAGTTGATATTTTGAAAGGATAGTTTTAAATATGTCAATGCTTAATGAAGCCCGAAGAGGCACGTTAACAGATACCCGTGACCGCTCGTTGATGGGAAGGATTAAAGAACTTTTACCATGGAAGGGCGACGACAAAAAAGAGATTGTAAGAAAAATTATCTTTTTGGTTGCGGTTGTTTGTCTGACCTATACTGTATATGATGCAATTATTTTCGAGCTTGGCTCGAGCACGATGCATGAGGATACCGACTTTTTGTCTGACCTTTATCAGCAGGGCGGTGTTCATCCAGATAATAATCAGAGCAACGACAACACCCCTGTTGTTAACCCCGGAGTTACGGTTGAGCCTGATAACGGCGACGATGAAAACCCCGATGATATGCCCGACAATAATGACAACGAGGTTACCGACGATGCGCCGGTTTCGCCCTACCCCCAGGGGATGTTGCCTAACTTCACGGCACTTTACGACATCAACTCGGATATTGTCGGTTGGATAAACATTCCCGGACTTGCTGACAGCAAGGGAGACGATTATATCGACTATCCTATTGTGCAGACCACTGACAACGACTTTTACCTTGACCACGACTTCTTTAAAAACGAGAAGGAATATGGTGCATTGTTTGCTGACTATCACGTTAAGATAACGAAGAATTCGGGGCCTCAGAACACGATAATTTATGGACACAACATGGGTGCAGGAACATTCTTCAGCCATTTGCACGACTATAAGAAGAGAGCCTCGTTCGTTAAAGAGCATAACGTTATAACTTACAGCACGCTGTGGGAAGAAAACGACTATATTGTGATCGGCTGCTTTTTGACAGGTGTTAAGGACGAGCAGGACAATCAGCCGATGTTCAGATATCATTACTGCTTCAACTTTAATGATATGTCTGACTTTGATTATTGGTATAAGAACCTTTTATATAGAAACTATTACGTGACAGACATTGACTGTTCGATTGCAGATGAGTATATTACACTTTCGACCTGCTCGACCGAGTTTTACGATTCGAGATTTGTTGTTGTTGCAAGAAAGTTAAGAGCCGGCGAAGACCCGAAGCAATATACTTATGTTGCGAACCCGAACGTTCACAAGCCCGCCGTTTTTTATGAGGCTTACGGAATGGAAGTGCCCAGAGACAACGGCCCTGATTATGAATATTACGTACCCAAGGATTAAAGCCTTGGCGAAAAGCAAAAGATGATTTAGCACATACTGAAAGGAAAATGAAAATGACAAAACCGTTTATTCAGCACGGCAAGAGAGTTATTGCAGGGATTTTGGCAGCAGTTATTGCGCTTATGCTTGTTGCATGTAACGACGTTGAGCAGACGATTACACCCGACGTTACAACACCCACCGAACCGATCGTTACAACAGAACCGCCTGTTACCACAACTGAGCCTACGACAACCGAGCCTGTTGTGACCGAGCCTCCCCTGCCCGACCCGCTTGAAAAATATCTTTCTTATTATGAAGAAAACAACGACTTTGTCGGCTGGCTCACTATTCCCGAGCTTAAAGGTTCTTCCGGGCCTTACATCGACTATCCTATTGTTCAGACGACTGACAACAGTTTTTATTTGACTAATGACTTTGATAAGGAATATTCAAAAGCCGGTTGGATATATGCTGACTATAAGGTTCCGATTACCGAAACAAGCCATGCAGATAACATAACCTTCTATGGTCATTCGCAGAAGGACGGATCGTTTTTCAGACACCTTCTTGACTATAAAAGCTCGAGCAAGGGACTTGACCTTGTTAACAAAGCATACGTTATTAATTTTGACACACGTTGGGAAGAAAACAGATATGTGATCGTTTCCTGCTTCTTGATCGGCACTAAGGAAAAGCACGACGACCTTCCCTTGTTCCAATATTTCACATACCGTAACTTTAAAGATGAAGAACACTATAATGAATTCTATGAAAACATAATGCTCCGTTCATATTATAACAGCGACGTTCAGTGTGCATACGGCGATGAATTCATCACACTTTCGACCTGTGCTTATGATTTCGACGACTCGAGATTTGTTGTTGTTGCAAGAAAAGTAAGAGAAGGCGAAGACATTTCTGTCTATGCCGGTACATATACAAAGAACAGAGATAAGCATATGCCTGCTATTACAAGAGATTAATAAAAACCTCTTGCGTAAGCCGACTGAAAGGAGCTTAGAATTTGAAGGAGAAATTCACTGTTAAGCGAATGATAATTGTTGTGGTGCTGGTGGCACTTTATGCTACGGCATTCTATATGATTTCGGACTTTGCAAAAAGCACGATTTTAAATGATGTGGAATCGAACAATTACATTGAGGTTAACATGCCTGTGGTCGAGGAGGTATCTCCTCATAGCTATGACAGCAAGGAAAACGCTGAGGAGATAGTTTCTAAGGCGGGTATTAACGAATATCCCGAGCTTTCGCCCGAAGCAACGAGAGTTACGACTGTAACCACCGTTGCAACAAGCGAGACTACGCCTTTTACAAGTGTAACGACCTTGCCGAGCGTGACTACACCCGACACCACTACTAAGGTAACGACCTCTGCCACAACAACCAAGGAAGAGGTTACAACTGTTCCTACGACAACCGAGGAAGAGACGACAACCACGACCGAAGAGGACATTGAGTTTGAGATTGAGGACGATGAAGAGTTTGAAATTGAGGACGATTTTGAGTATGAGGTTGAGGAAGACGACGCAGAGGTTACGACCTTGGACGACTGGACAGACCTTGATGACGAGTGGCTTGCAAGCGTTTTAGAGGAGTATTATCAGAGCCTTGGCACACAGACACCCGAGGACGGAAGCGGCGGAGTTATTTTGCCCGGACCGAGCGTACCTGGCTTCTACCCCGAGGATAACCTTAACCCCTCGAACAGCTGGAAAAACGAGATTTTAACCATTTATGACAAAAAGACAGGACAGTATGTTACTGACACCGCCTTTAACCTTGTTTGCAAGATAACCTTTAACGAGGTTGGAACCTCGATGCATGAGGAAGCAATTAAGGCGCAGGCCGTAGCGGTTTATACCTATATCAAGCACTATATCAACAAGGGCGAA
>JAZSPX010000233.1:0-7979 GCA_045537675.1 Candidatus Faeciplasma sp.
AGGGACAGGAAACCGCAGACTATTATAAGGACACGATCATTCCTGCAATGGATAAACTCCGCAAGGTTGCCGACGAGATCGAAACCCTTGTCGGTGAAAAATACTGGCCGTACCCGACGTACGGAAGAATGCTCTTTGCGATATAAAACAAAACTTAGTAAGAACTGCAAATATCAAACCATGAAAAACGGCGATGCTTTTGCAGGAGGAACTTCGTTCCGACAGCCGTTTTTGGTTGCCGGCTGCGGAAAGTAACCCGAACGATGAAATTTCGAGCCGGCAATGGCCTTATCCTACCTATGGCAGAATGCTCTTTGCGGTATAAAACAAGCAAAAAAGTTATAAAACAAAAAGCCTGCCCCGAAAATGGGCAGGCGATTTTTTATCAGTTCTATTCCTCGCAGCATTTGACAATATAGCCTCTAACGTCCTTGGGTTCAATTCCAAGGGCAAAGCCAAATTCGCTGTAAAGCATGTCCTCGGCTATCTTTAAAAACTTAAGGTCAACGGCAGGCATATTCCTCTTTACAAGCGAAAATTCACGCTGTTTAAAGAAAACGTATTTTATTAAGCTTATAAGCTTTGCGCATTCATAAGAGCGCACCAGCTCGCGATAGTAAAGGTTAGCTTGCTTAATGTCTTTCGGCACGTCAAGGTCGAAGGATATTTCTTTAATATTATCAATTAGCTCCTGTGCTTTGGTGCGTGTTATAACACGGCGCATGTGAATCGTTGAATCGGTGGGGGTATAGATTTTTCCGCTTCTGAAAACGGGCATAAGGGTATAGTATTCCCGTTGCTTATCAAGCCCTGCAATATCGGGGTGGCCAATGGCTTCAACACGGCAGACACCCTCGCTTCCATATATAACATATTCGTCAATGTTAAACATAATTCTACACCTTTTAGCAATTTTACTTTCAGTACATCTTTATAGTAATTATAACAGATTGTAATTGGAATTGTAAGGGGGAAAACCGATTTTTATTTGGAATTCGGAGGAATGCCCAGTTTTGCGAGGTAGATGTTTGTGCACTTTGCTGACAGTAATAAAAGTGTGTCTAACACAGTTGCTACCTGAATCGAAATCTGCTATAATTAAAATAACACACAGCTTTGTGAAAGGCGGTAATCATCAATGTCTAAATGGGACAAGCAATATTTAGAGCTTTGCAGGAATATTTTAGAGCATGGCACCGAGGTTGAAAACAGAACGGGCATAAACACCGTCAAGCTGCCCTCGTGGCATTTTCACATCAATGTCGGCGAGGAATTCCCGATTTTGACCACCAAGCAGGTGTTCATTCGTCAGGCAGTGCTCGAAATGCTATGGATATATCAGGCACAGTCTAACGACGTAAGGTGGCTGCAGGAGCGCAACGTACGCATCTGGGACGAATGGGAGATCGATGACGAGGGCATTTGGCACGCCACCCAAATGCTGCCCGACGAAAACGGCAAAATCGTTAAGACCGAGGTGCACAAAAGCTTCGGCAAAGAATGGGCACATACGATCGGCACCGCTTACGGATATATCGTTAAAAAGTTCGGACTTATTCAAAACCTTATAGATAAGCTAAAAAACAACCCCGGCGACAGAAGAATGATTATGTCGCTTTGGCAGAACGATTATTTAGATACGGCGGTCTTGCCCTCTTGTGTGTGGAGCAGTGAATGGGACGTGACCGACGGCAAGCTTAACGCCTGGGTTCACCAGCGCAGCTGCGACGTACCCTTGGGCCTGCCCTTTAACGTAACGCAATATGCAACCCTTTTGTGCATGCTTGCACAGGTCTGCGGGTTAGAGGTCGGTACGCTTGACTGGAGCATTAAGGACGCGCACATTTATGTAAACCAGATTGACGGAATTAAAGAGCAGCTTAGAAGATTCGACGAGCAGGGCGACCTGCCTGCACCCAAGCTTTGGCTTAACCCCGAGGTTAAGGATTTCTTTAGCTTTGACAACAGCAAGGATTGTTTGGACGTTAAGCTTGAAGGCTATCAGCACATGGGCAAAATAAGCTTTCCCATTGCACAGTAAGAAAGGACTTTTGACATGATTTCACTTATTGCCGCTGTCGGCAAAAACTTAGAGCTTGGAAAAGATAATGGGCTTTTGTGGAACTTGCCGGGCGATATGAAATTCTTCAGAGCAACAACTGCAGGCCACACCGTTGTTATGGGCAGACTTACCTATGAATCTATCGGCAGACCTTTGCCCAAAAGACGAAACATTGTAATCTCGCGCAACCCCGATTATAAGCCTGAAGGGGTAGAGGTTTACCCCTCGCTTGAAGAGGCTTTGGCTGCCTGCGAAAACGACTGCTTCATCATCGGAGGCGCAATGATTTATACCCTTAGCCTTCCTTTTGCAGATGAGCTTATTTTAACCGAGATTGAAAATGATTACCCCGATGCCGACGTTTACTTTCCGAAGTTTGATAAATCGCTTTATTTGGCCGAGGTTGTCGGCGAAAACAGCGACGACGGCGTGAATTATAAGCACATAAAATACACCAGAAAATGATTTGCAAAAAGGTATCCGCCTTCGGCGGATGGATGCGGCGTCCACGGCTCGCACCCGTGCGCTCGCCACTCGGCGCCGCTTATACCCAAAACCTTTTCAAAATAATTATACCCCGAGCTGCGGTGTAATAATCTTTAATAAATCGCAAATAATACCTCCAAAACGAAAGCTGGAGGTATTATTTATGCCCGATAGAAATAACCTTAACATCACGACCCGTGACCGTGTTCTGCGCGCGTGGGAAAATTCGACCGAGCTGGTCAGAGATTTTCAGACCTATGCCAACGACACCGAGCACAACAAAAAGCTTGCACAGATGTTTAACGAATATGCCAAGGACGAAGCTGTGCATGCCGCCGAGCTTTTGAAGCTTTTGCATGAAATAGAAAAGCAATAAAAAAAGACGCCCGCAGGCGTCTTTTTATTTTATCAGTTGCTGTAAGGAATTACTGCTTCATATTCTATTCTTAACTTGGGAAGCGACTTCACGGTAGCATAGGTGTTGACATCGCCGTCTTCAATGCTAAGGTCATTCTCGCCCGAGGCAGGGGGTGCGAAGATTTTAAGAGTGTAATCGGTCTCGCCCTCAAGCTTCTTTTCAAAGAATGCAGGCATTAAATCAATGAACTTGCACTTGGGAGACTTATAGAACCATCTTCCTGCAAACTCGATCATAAGGTTCGAATCGTCGTCCTCGTCGAACGTAAGCTCGCAGAAAACGGGGTCCTTCTCTACCTTGACAGGGATAGCCAAGCCTTCGGCATCCTCGGCTCCTCCCCAGCGAAGGGTTGCGGGCAGGCTGATTTCGTTGCCGATTTCCATTTTGGGCATAAACCATTCGTTGTTTATGATCTCTTTATATGTAGCAAGCGCAGGAAGCTCGATACCAACGTCGGAATTGTTGGGGTCTTCCCATTCAAGGCCAAGTCTGCCTCTGTCACGGAACTGATAGAAGGTGAAGCCCGAGAACCACTTTGCGTCGTCCTCAATCAGCTTGTCGCAGAAGTGCTTAATAACCTTGCACTGGTCATAAGGCCCGGTAACGTCGCCGTCGGCGTTGAATTCACTCATTACCATCGGCTTATCCTTGCCGCCGCAGATTTCCTTAAATCTGAAGTAAGAAGCCTTTGTCTGTCTGTAAACAGTCTCTGCACCGTCATATTTATAGCTCTTGACTGGCATATCCTTTTCTGCAACGTCGTTGGGCCAGCCCCAGTGAAGTGCCATATATTTATCAACCGAGAATATGTCTGTCTTTCTTACAGCTTCGGCAAAAATGTCTTCCATAACAATCTTTTCAGCGCCGTCCCATTCAATGCCGCCAATGCAAAGAATTGTCTTAACGTTGGGTGCATGCTCGTGAATTATATCGTGGAAGCGGCAGAAGAAATCTGCAACCTCCTGATAGGTGCATCTCTTGTTGAAGGAGAACCACGAGCCTGTTGCTTCGTGGTTAATTCTCATTAACACTCTGCCATAGGGTTTAAGGTCTTTTGCAATAGCAATTAAGTGTTCGTCACTGACGTGGGGGTCGATGGTGAGGGTGAACACCAGGTCCTGTCCGTGGCGGCGAATATCACGGAACTGTTCAAAAACAGGGTCGTTCTTGTCGCCGTTAAGTCCGCCTTTATAGGGGAAATAGTCGTCATAGGGGTAAGCCCATGCGTTTGTTTTATCTGTTGCTTCAAATGCTTCCGAGGCACGTGCAGGCCAGCCTTCGTCAAGGGGGTAGTAGCAATACATTAAGTTAATGCCGCGGTGAGGTCTGCCGAGCTTGTTCAAAATGTAATCCTGATTTACATATTCGCCTCGTTCCGAGCCGTCGCCTAAATCGAGCGAGCATATAGCCTCACCCATATGCAACGAATATATTTTCATCTCTTTCATATTCTTATATCCTCCCATATAAATCTAAAAAAACGTGTCGTTAACACGGTCATAATCATAATAAAATAGAGTGTAAATTTTGTCAATCTTTGTTTTCAATATCGGCAAAGTCAACAAAAATCAAAAAACGCCTTTGAGCAATATGCAAAACAGAAAATCTTTTTAAAACCTATTGAAATTGTCAAAATAAAGGAGTAGAATATGTTTTAATGTATTATCAGCAAAAGGAAGTGTCTTTTTGAATACAACCGTAAAGAATTCAATGGATATGACCCGCGGTCCTATTTTTGGGAATATTCTTAAATTTACGTTGCCTCTGCTATTAACAGGCACGTTGCAGCTTTTATATAACGCCGCCGATATTGTCGTTGTCGGTCAGTTCGCCAGCGACACCTCGCTTGCCGCCGTAACCTCGACCGGTGCGCTTATAAATCTTATCGTAAACGTTTTCATGGGGCTTTCTGTCGGTGCTTCGGTCGTTGTTGCGCAAAACTTCGGCGCAGGCAGACACAAGGATGTAAGCGAGGCCTTGCACACCGCAATTGCCGTGGCGCTTGTAAGCGGTATCGTCGTGGGCATATTCGGCTTCTTTGCCTCTAAAAGCCTGTTAAGACTTATGGATTCGCCCGAAAACGTTATCGACCTTTCGGCACTTTACGTCAAGATATTCTTCTTGGGCATGCCTGCAAACATGCTCTATAACTTTGGTGCGGCAATTATGCGTGCAGTAGGGGACACAAAAAGGCCTCTTTACTACCTGTCGTTCTCGGGGCTTATGAATGTCATTTTAAATCTTATTTTCGTTATTGTCTTTCACATGGACGTTGCTGGTGTTGCTTTGGCAACGATCATTTCTCAGGTTATCTCGGCAGTTCTGGTTTTAAGAAGTCTTATCAAGTCGGAGGGGTCCATCAAGCTTTACGTTTCAAAGGTGAAAATACACAAGGACAAGCTGATAAGAATAATTGCAGTCGGCTTGCCGGCAGGTCTTCAGGGCTCGCTGTTTTCTATCTCTAACGTAATCATCCAGTCCTCGGTCAACGGCTTCGGATCGGAGGTTATGGCAGGCAGCGGTGCTGCAGGCAACATTGAAGGCTTTATTTACGTTGCGATGAACTCGCTCCATCAGGCGGCAATAACGTTCACAAGCCAGAACTTCGGCGCAAAGCAATATAAGAGGATTAAGACTGTTTGTATGGAGTGTGTTGGGCTGGTTGTCGTGATCGGTCTGGCGATGGGCGCTTTGTGTCAGCTTTTAGCACCCCAGCTGTTGGCAATTTACACCGATAACCCTGTTGAAGTTGAGTTTGGCATTATAAGAATGAACGTTATAATGTTAACGTACTTCTTGTGCGGCACGATGGACGTTATGGTCGGCATGCTTCGAGGAATCGGGCATTCGCTTACACCGACGATCGTTTCTATTGCATGTGTGTGCGGCTTCAGAATTCTATGGATCTTCACAGTGTTCAACGCCTATAAAGAGGCAGGGCACACCCCCGAGGAATGCCTTATCATGCTGTTTATCTCCTATCCCGTTTCGTGGTTGGCCGCAACGCTTACGCATGTTTTCTGCTTTGTTTTCCATTACGGCAAGCTAATGAAAACCACCCGTGGCGAAATGTTGCCGTCATTGCCGTCAAATGAATAACCGAACTTTTGTGCAGGCTCCCGCAAGGCGCGGGGGCTTGCTTTTTATGTAATTGCCTGCGGGCGCCGAAGTAATGCGCAGGCGCAGCCGGTCGGGCGGCTTCGCCGCCCGACTGCCCTTAGGCGCCGCAAAGCGGCGCCTAAGGGTGCCCTGCCGCAGGCAGGGCAGGGCTGCGCCCCGACACAAACCTGCTTTTTACGCCTTGCTTCGTGAGCGGAACAACAGCGCCGCCACAAGTGCCGCTGTCATTGCGGCGGTTATGCCGCCTGCGCAGGCAGTAAGCCCGCCGGTAAGGGCACCCAGAAGCCCCTTCTCGTCAACCGCTTCACGCACTCCTTCCGAAAGAAGGTAGCCAAACCCCGTAAGCGGCACCGTTGCCCCTGCGCCGCCGATGTCTTTGATATAGTCATATACTCCAAGTCCTCCCAAAACAACGCCTGCAACCACAAACAAAACAAGAATTCTTGCAGGTGTAAGCTTGGTTTTGTCAATCAAAACCTGACCAACGGCGCAAAACGCACCGCCAATTAAAAACGCCCATAAATATTGCATAACAAGTCCTCCCAAAAAATCACGCCTCGCCCGAGATCCACGCAAGGTGCGAAATCCCCGGAATGGATTTTCCCTGCTGGGTCGAGGTAGGTGACAACAGCGCACCCGTTGCCGCAAACAAAATGTTTTTCATTCGTCCTGTTTTCAACGAGGGCAAAAAGTGACCGCACAGCATGCTTGCCGCACACCCACAGCCCGAGCCGCCTGCATGAACGTCCTGCCTGTCGATCTCAAACAGCATTTTGCCGCAGTCAAGGTGGCGTGAACGAATATCCAATCCGTCTGCCTCGGCAAGCTCGATAAGCAGGCGAGAACCGACAAGCCCCAAATCACCCGTTACGATATAGTCGAAGCTGTCAGGCAGCAAACCCGTATCCTCGAAAAACTGCTTGATTGTTGAATATGCCGCAGGCGCCATTGCCGCGCCCATGTTGTTGGCGTCAACAATTCCCTTGTCCTCGATCGTGCCGACGGTTACCGCCTTAATAAACGGCGGCTCAATCCCTTTTTCAAGAATTACAGCGCCGCATGCTGTCGCCGTCCATTGCGAGTTAGGCGTGCGCTGCCCTCCATATTCAAGAGGGAATCGGTACTGCCTTTCTGCCGTGCAAAAATGCGAGGAGGTTATGTTTGCGGTCCTGTCGGCAATGCCCGAATCGACCGCAAGGCTTGCAAGCAAAAGCCCCTCGGAAATAGTGGAGCACGCACCGTAAATGCCCAAAAACGGCACCTTGAAGTCTTTAAGCGCAAAGCTTGTGCCAATGCATTGGTTCAAAAGGTCGCCGCCAAACAAAAGGTCAATTTCTTCGGGCTTAATGCCTCGCTTTTCAATAGCTGTCTGCAGGGTCAGGCCCTGCATTGCCGATTCTGCCTCTTCAAAGCTTTGCTGACCGAAACGGTCGTCGGGGTCAACGTAATCAAAAATGTTGCCAAAAGGCCCCTCGCTCTCTTTCTTTCCTGCCGAGGATGCAAATGCCGACGCACTAACAAACGAGTCCATCAACCACGTTGCCCGCCCAAGTTTTTTAGCCATAATATCCGCCCTTTCCAAAAATATCATTTTGGCTATTTTGTGCGGATATGAAAAGAATATGCAAAAAACCGCCAAGAGGGTAGCTCTTGGCGGTTTAATTATATTTACTTAAACTCTGCGCCGTCGGGCAAAAACTCAAAGCCTTCAGACAACTCGGCATTGTAAATAAGCATATCGCTTTCAATTTCTAAGACGAGCTTGGCATTATCGGTGTTTTGAGTATTAAACGACATGATTAACATATTATCCTTAATTTCGTAGCTTCCTGTATCCATATAGCTTATCAATGGCGAGTAACTAAAACTGCACTTGTTGTCTTCGCCAAAATA
>JAZSPX010000104.1:0-13488 GCA_045537675.1 Candidatus Faeciplasma sp.
TCAATTCTTTGGGCAATCATTCACGGTTGCATGAGCTGGGTATATGTCATATACCGCTTGATTGTCGGTTATTAATTAATGAATTTGGAGATGTTTTATATATGAAACTTGGCATGGTAGGTCTTCCGAACGTCGGAAAGAGCACACTTTTCAATGCTTTAACAAACGCAGGCGCCGAGTCTGCAAACTACCCCTTCTGCACGATAGAGCCTAACGTCGGCATCGTTTCTGTACCCGATGAAAGACTTGACGAGCTTGCACGCATGTACGAGCCCACAAAGTTCACCCCTGCAACCCTTGAATTCGTTGACATCGCAGGTCTAGTTAAAGGCGCCTCGAAGGGTGAGGGCTTGGGCAACAAGTTCTTGGCAAACATCCGCGAATGCGACGCTATCATTCACGTTGTTCGCTGCTTCGAGTCCGACGACATCATTCACGTTGAGGGTTCTGTCGACCCCAAGCGTGATATTGAAACCATTGATTTAGAGCTTATCTTTGCCGATATGGAAGTCCTCGAGCGCCGCTTGGATAAAGCCAAGAAAATGCTTAAGGGCGACAAGAAATATCAGGCAGATATCGACCTTACCGAAGGGCTTCTTTCTCACCTCGAAGCCGGCAAATCTGCAAGAAGCTACCCCTTCACCGACGAGGAGAGGGAAATGATAAAATCGACACCCCTTCTTTCTCAGAAACCGGTAATTTACGCTGCAAACCTTTGCGAAGATGACTTTACAGGCAACGTCGAAGAAAACAAAAACTTCCTCGTCGTTAAAGAAATTGCCGATGCTGAAGGCTCGGTAGTTCTGCCCATCTGCGCTCAGATAGAGCAGGAAATTGCCGACATGGACGCTGACGACAAGGCAATGTTCCTCTCGGAACTCGGTCTCGAAGTTTCCGGCCTCAACCGTGTAATCAAAGAGGGTTATGCGCTCCTTGGCCTTATTTCCTTCCTCACCGCAGGTAAAGACGAATGCCGTGCATGGACGATTACCAACGGCACCAAGGCTCCTCAGGCTGCAGGCAAAATCCACACCGACTTCGAGCGTGGCTTCATCCGTGCTGAGGTTGTTGCGTTTGATGACCTTAAAGCTTGCGGCACAATGGTTGCCGCCCGCGAAAAGGGCCTCATCCGCTCCGAGGGTAAGGAATACGTTATGCGCGACGGCGACGTCGTTTTGTTCCGCTTCAACGTCTAATTGAATATTAAAAACATCAAGCGGCTTTTTAAGCCGCTTTTTTGTTACCGTTTCTTAATTTTTTTAATCAAATTTTAAGATTTAATCAGCAAATCTTAATCAAATCTTAATTGTATTTACGCCTGTTTTATTGTATTATAAAACTTGTAAGATAGTTGATTCACCTTTAAGAAAGGAATGATTATATATGAAGAAATTACTCGCATTAGCTTTGGTTGCAACGTTGCTTCTGGCGGCGACAGGCTGTGAGAACAAACAGCCGAATGAAATTAATAACGATACCCCAACGGTTACCGATTCACAGGGCGAGGCCGATAGCAACGATACCCCCAATGTTGCGCCCGAAGACGAAGACGATATCGAACTTGACGGACAGGGTAATGCAAATATCGACGCCCCAACTCACAATTCTTCAGATGGTAATAGCAATGCTGATGTTTTAACCCCTCCGACCCCTGACGAGGGAGTAAAAGGCAGTTTATACCTTAGCTATATAAACGAGCTTGACAAAAACGGCAACACTGTCTATTTAACTGTCAATACCTATGATGAGAATGGCAACATCATAAAGCAGATTGCAACTGATTGCGAAAGCGTCGAACGCACCGAAACATATTACAACGAATACGGCTTGGTTACTAAGCAAATGTATTATTACGGCGACCGCTTAAACTCCTATTATGAATTTACATATGATGAAAACGGAAACCAAACGTCATATCGTATCTTTAACTCCAACGGCACAGTTAATTACGGCAAATATTATGATCTTAACTACGATGCCAAATACGATTCGCACGGCAGGGTGGTAGAACGCACATACTACTATGCCGAAGATGATTACACTATTACCACCATCGAATATAACGATTTTGATCTTATCACAAGAGAGAAATGTGTTTCCTCAAGTGGTACGCTTATTTCCCTGCGCGAGCATGAATATGACGACAAAAACAGAATGACTGTCTGGAAAGAGAAGAACACCCAGGACCCCAGCTATGACCACAACACCACAACAGCCTACGTCGACAATCCCGACGGCTCTTACACCGCAACCACAACCTATGCCGACAGCGAAATGGTCTTAGAGTTCGAGGCTCGTGACAAAAACGGCAACGTCATCGAATATCACAGCTATCTTGAAAACAGGCTTTATAACAAGCATTTCTACACTTACGATGAAAACGGCAACCTCACCTATTACAAGGCAATTAATACCGATGATGAGATTGTTTCCGAATTGACTATTAAATATGCCGCCGACGGATCAATCTCCCACTCTCTTTCTCACGAGTATACTTATAACGACGACGGTACACTTCATAAAACCACGACTGAAACTATTGTCGATGTAGCTGAGAACACAGAAAATGATGATTTTGCATATAGCAAACACATCACCGAAATAGTCAACGGTGAAATCATTTGCGACGAAATAACAGCTTATGATGATAACGGAAATATCGTAAAGGTCACCACAACCATAAACGATTATTTAAGCGAACAGATTTATGAATACGATTCGTTTGGCAACAAAACCAAAATGTCCCGATATGTAGACGGCGAAATCGTCGGCACCCTGTTATACGAATACATCGAAATTTAAGATGTTTGTTTTAAATTCAAAAGCCCTGTTTTTTCAGGGCTTTGTTTTTTGCCCACTTGCCGGGGCCACCCGCCGCCGACGCTTGCCCCTTCGCCGCAAGCGCCTCGCCGCCGGACGGCCCGAAATATAACCCCCAAAACAAAAACCGCCTCCCCAAAAGGGAAGCGGTTTTAAACATTTAAAGTAAATCTTAAGCTTTAAAAATTAAGCAAGCTCTGCGAAGTACTTGATGGTTCTAACCATCTGGCTGGTGTAGGAGTTTTCGTTGTCGTACCAGGAAACAACCTGAACTTCGTAAAGATCGTCAGCAATCTTGCAAACCATGGTCTGAGTTGCATCGAACAAAGAACCGTAGGTCATGCCGATAACGTCGCTGGATACGATCTGGTCTTCGTTGTAACCGTAGGAAGCAGATGCAGCAGCCTTCATAGCAGCGTTGATGCCGTCCTTGGTAACGTTTTCGCCCTTAACAACAGCGGTAAGGATAGTGGTGGAACCGGTAGGAACGGGAACTCTCTGTGCAGAGCCGATGAGCTTGCCGTTAAGTTCGGGAATTACAAGACCGATAGCCTTAGCAGCGCCGGTAGAGTTAGGAACGATGTTAGCAGCGCCGGCTCTTGCTCTTCTAAGGTCACCCTTTCTGTGAGGACCGTCAAGGATCATCTGGTCGCCGGTGTAAGCGTGAATGGTGGACATGATACCGCTCTGAATAGCAGCATAGTCGTTAAGAGCCTTAGCCATAGGAGCCAAGCAGTTGGTGGTGCAGGATGCAGCGGAAATAATGGTATCTTCTGCTGTAAGAGTATTCTCGTTTACGCCGTAAACAATAGTAGGAAGATCGTTGCCTGCAGGAGCAGAGATTACAACCTTCTTAGCGCCGGCTGTGATGTGAGCCTGGCTCTTGTCCTTAGAGCAGTAGAAGCCTGTGCATTCCAAAACTACGTCAACGCCGAGTTCACCCCAAGGGCAGTTTACAGCGTCCTTTTCAGCGTAGTTCTTAAGGGTCTTGCCGTCTACAATGATTGTGCCTTCTTCGTCGTTAGCTTCAACAGTGTGGAGTCCTTCGCCGATTCTTCCGCAGTAGCCGCCCTGAGCGGTATCATACTTAAGAAGGTGAGCGAGCATAGAGGGCTTGGTAAGGTCGTTGATAGCAACGATCTCATAACCTTCTGCGCCGAACATCTGTCTGAAAGCAAGACGTCCGATTCTGCCGAAACCATTAATTGCAACTTTAACTGACATTTTAGATTACCTCCAAATGAAATTTATTGCTTTTATGCATATATTATCTTACACTATTTTAGTCAATTTTGCAAGTGTTTTGTTATAAAAATATCAATGATTATTTATGCTATTTTTACTGTCGTTTTGTATAATTTTTTGTAAATAATTAATATTTCCTGTCTGAAAATGCTTTACTATTTCGAATTCGGGTGTTATAATAAACCCAACGTAATTTTTTGTTAAGAGGGGAGGAGCTGCCGTGGATAAATTCACCATAAAAAAAGAGTCGGTAAACGACATCTGCAAAAACATGTATGAGGCCATTGCGCTGTCTTCTCAGTTTGCTTTCAACTTAGAACAGAAAGAAATGTATGACGAGCTGGAAATCTTAAAACGTCAGACAGATTGCTGCTTCAAGGTTCTTGCCCAGACCATAAACATCATCGAAATAGGTAAATACAACACCGCCCCTCGTTGCAGCATCTTTGACGTCAACGAGTTTGTCGGCGACATCGTCAGCGCCTGCCGTTCACGCATAAGAAAATCCAAAATCAAGCTCGAGTTCGAGCCTTACATCATCCCTCTCTACATCAGTACCGACCCCGACAGGTTCTCTGCCTGTTTGTTAAACATGCTGGTCAACGCTCTTGCCAACGTCGACAGGGAAGAGGGCGAGGTTAAAATATCCGCCAAGCTCATTTCAAACGATGTCTGCCTCACCATATCAGACAACGGCTATGGCATGACAGTAAGCAAAGCCACCGAATATATGAACGACGATGACAGCTTTACCGGCTTCTCTGTTTTAAAGAAATTCTGCGAGACTTTCGGTGTAAGCTTCCTCTTCGAAACCTCCGAAAACGGCGGCTTTTCAATCTCGTTAAAAATCCCAATGACTATCAGCACCGACTTGAATTCCAATCAGGTCTCCTTAAACAAGGGAACTTTCTCGGCTGTCAACGTTATTCTTTCAAAGCTCGACTTCGCTGAAATAGACGCACTTTATTAAAACAAAAAACCTGCAAGGCTTTAAAACCCTGCAGGTTATTTTTTATTTATCGGTCATATTCATACTCATATTCGCCGCTTTCAAACTTCTTCAAATAATAATGTCTTGCTATTATATAAGAAGCAATGCACAAAATCACCTGAATTATAGTTCCTATAAGTGCATAAACCTGAATGTTGGTCGTGAACGCCTCAAGCCACGAGCTTGTGAAATAAAGCGAGCGCAACACCATAATAGCGTTCTTGTCCTCCAAATATTCCAGAACAAACACAGGAACGTAATAAACAATGCCGGTTAAAACCATTGTTATCGAGATGTTTATCGCATTATATCTTCCATAAGCGGTGTGACGCTTCGCGTCATCGGCAAACAAAGCAATTAAGGTAAAAGCAGGTATCAGCCATGAAAGGAACGCCAAAAGCTCGGGTCTGTTATAAAGCTGAAGTCTTGGTATAAACGTACCCACAACGCCTTTAATAACAAACTGTCCCATGGGTATGGCGAACAAATTAAGCATAAAGAATATGCCGCACCTTGCCAGTCCGTAAAGCATCGTTCTTAACGAGTCTTCTCTTGAATAATCGTCTCTCATAAAAGCTTACGACCTCCTTAAATAATTTTAAACAGTTTCCTTACTTAACCACGTAATACAAGTCTTCCATAACTTCCTGAATTCGATAGAAGCAGGGCTTAGGCTTAAAGTTCTTGTCGAACAAGCGTGTTGTCGAGTCGTCGCTTCCATACATAACAAATCCGTCCTGAAGTCCGAATAATGTAACAGAAGTGATGTTTGCGGGGCCGCCGCTTGCTGTGTCCAAACGCTGGAACATCTTGAAATATTCTTCATACTTCTTAGCCTGAATTTCAAGATTTTTGTCCGAAAGGTTATCAACGCCAATGCTAAGCTCTGTTACGTGAAGCTCAAGTCCAAGCTCTGCAAAGTTTTTAATAGCTTTTTCAACGTCGTTTACATTCGGCCAGTCAATGCCCCAATAACCCTGCATACCAATGCCGTCAATAATTCCAAGCTCGTTCAGGTGCTTGCAAAGGTTAATAATGTTTTCGTGCTTGCCGCCCTGGAAGGTGTTGAAGTCGTTATAGAAAAGCTTAACTTCGGGGTCGGCATACTTTCTTGCATATTTGAAAGAAAGCTCAACGTAATCCTCACCCAGGGTCTTATACCAGCCGTTTGCGCCGCCGTCATGTCGTGTTCTGCAAGCAAAATAGCTTCCGGGTGCGGCACTTCCGGGGTCAACTGCTTCGTTTACAACGTCCCAGCAATAAATAACACCGGGGTATTTATCCTGAACGTATGTAAGTACCTGCTTCATGTAGCTTTCAAGTCTTGCTTCCATTGTTTCATAATCAACGTAATCGTTTCCGCTGTCATAACCCACTCTGAAGAACCAGTCGGGTGTCTGTGCGTGCCAGACCAAGGTGTGTCCTCTCATCTGAACACCGTTGTCCAAGCACCACTGAAGTGTTCCGTCTACCGAATTGAACTGAACAGAAACTTCGGTTTCCTTGCCTTTTTCAGCATTCTTAACACAGCCGTCCTTATCTAAAATAAAGGTAGGCTTCATAAGGTTGGTTAAGGTAACGCTGTTAAAGTGATATTTGGAAACAGTCATATATTCCAACGAATTAACTGCCGCTGTGCCGATTGCGTTACCCGTTAAGCCAACGCCAAGCATAAAGTAATCGGCGCAAAGCTCTTTCAGGCTGTCAGTCGTCAGCGCTTCAGTCAAATCAAAAGGGCTGTCCTCTAATCCGTAAGCATATTCAATTCTTTGTCTTTCTTCCTCTTTCGAGCATGCTGTGCAAAGGGTCAGGCACAGGGCACAAGCCAAAATAAGTGAAAGAATTCTTTTAATCTTCATATCATACCTCGCAAAAAATATATTTATTACATTTTACCACATTTTATTTTTATAATCAAGCATTATATGTAAAAAGGCACCCCTTTTTAAAGGGTGCCTCTTTATTTTAATAATTAGCAGCAGCTGTTATTATCGCAGCAGCAGTTGTTACCGCCGTTGTTGTTGCAGCAACAGCAGCAGTTGTTGCCATTGTTGTTATTGCCGCAGCCATTACCGTTATTGCAGCAGCAGAGAAGGATAAGAATTAAAATAATAATCCACCAGCAGCCTCCGCCAAAACATGAACCGTTCATAAAACTGTCTCCTTTTGTGTAAGTTTTAAAGCATTTCATTGCTTTATAGTACAGTTTATGAAAATTCAAAAAATGTGTTACACCCATTTATCGATCGAAAAATGTATTACAGACATTTTTCTTGCCTTGTTATGTTCTTAGCCAAGCCGAGGTTTTGCATACAATTATAAGCGGCGTTGATTACACACCCGAATTATTGTCAAATATATTTCCGAAAGGATGATTGATACACATGAAAGATTTCATTGAAATATACGGCGATGATTTTACCCAAAATGCTTTAGAGGCTATAAGCCGTGCAATAACACTTTCAGGCTCAATGGGTCACACCTACGTCGGCACCGAACACTTTTTGCTTGGCCTTCTCAACATCAGCGACAGCGCGGCTGCCGTTCTTTTAAACAGGTTTTCTGTCTGCGAGGAGGCGGTTAAAAAGCGCATAGAAGAGCTTATCGGCATTGGAGAACGTACCCGCACCGACGGCACAATGCTTACCCCTTGCGCCCGACGCTGTATTACCTTGGCTCAAAAAACCGCACACGACATCTCTAAAACCAAGGTCGGCACCGAGCATCTTCTTTGCGCCATCATCAACCAACAGAATTCAACCGCCAAAGGCATTCTTTACGACCTCGACTGCAACATCTCGTCGCTTTTTGCAAGCTGTACCGATGCCGTTGAAAAAAGCAGCGCCATGGGCAACACCTCCGCCAAAAAACGCCGCCTTACCACCCTTGAAAAATACGCAACTGATATGACCGCGCGTGCCAAAGAAGTCGGCTTCGACCCCTGCATTGCCCGTGAAAAAGAGCTTATCAGGTTAGAGGGGATTCTCCTTCGCCGCACCAAAAATAACCCCTGCATTGTTGGCGAAGCGGGGGTTGGCAAAACCGCCCTTGTCGAGGCGTTAGCCACCAAAATCGCAAACGGCGAAGTACCCGCCCCTCTTAAAAATATGCAGATTTACAATTTAAGTCTCACCCAGCTTCTTGCAGGCGCAAAATACCGCGGTGATTTTGAAGAACGCCTTAAAAACTGCATCGACGATGCCGCCGCTTCAAGTAATATAATCTTATTCATCGACGAGCTTCACACTCTTGTCGGTGCCGGTGCCGCCGAGGGGGCAATCGACGCCGCAAACATCTTAAAACCAATGCTCGCACGAGGGGAGATCAGGGTAATAGGTGCCACCACCTTCGATGAATATACCAAATTCATTGAAAAAGACAAAGCGCTCGAGCGCCGCTTCAGCCTTATCCGCTTAGAAGAGCCATCAACAGAAACCGCCACCCAAATGCTTCTTAACTTAAAGCCAAAATACGAGCTTCACCACGGTGTTAAAATCTCCGATTCCGCTATTAAATCAGCTGTTATCTTAAGCGACCGCTACATCACCGAGCGTTACCTGCCCGATAAAGCTATCGACGTTATAGACGAAGCCTGCACAAATGTAAAGCTTAACAGCTTCACATCAATCAAGTCGCCCGAGCCTGACCTTTCCGAAATCTTCAATGACTATGTTAAAGGCAAAGTTACAAAAGAAGCCTATTTCGAGGCTTTGTCCAACCGTATATCCTTAGAAGAAGCCGTGGCAACAGTAACACAAGCCGACGTGGAAAGTGTTATAGCTTTACAAAGCTCTGTTCCAAAGCTCGATACTATTGCTAAAAAGTCAACCGAAATCAGCGATTTTCTATCCTCTCGCATCTTAGGCCAACCCCAAGCGATAGACTCCTTAGTCCTTGCTCTCAAGCGAAGCGGCTCTCTTTTGCGAAATACTTCAAAGCCCATCTGTGCGCTAATGTTTTCGGGTCCCACGGGTGTTGGCAAAACCGAGCTTGCCAAAGCTCTGGGTGAAGCCGTTTTCGGCAATCCCGACAGCCTTATCCGCTTTGACATGACCGAATTCTCCGAGCGTCACAGCGTCTCTCGCTTAATCGGATCTCCGCCCGGCTACGTCGGCTTCGGCACAGGAGGGGAGCTGACCGAAAAAGTAAAGCGCAAGCCCTTCAGTATTGTTTTGTTCGACGAGTTTGAAAAAGCCGACCGTGAAGTCTGTGCTCTCATGCTCCAGATCCTCGATAACGGCTTCATCACCGATTCAACAGGCAGGCGGGTTTCGTTTAAGAACACCATCATCATCTTCACAACCAACGCCACCGTTTCAAAAGAAGCTCATGTCGGCTTCGAAAGCTCATCTAATCAATCATCAGCCCGAGAGGATTTGTCAAAGATCTTCACGCCCGAGCTTATGAACCGCCTCGATTCCGTCTGTTGTTTTCACCCCCTCACACCCGAAACCTGCAAGCAAATCGCTTCAAACCGCCTTTCTCAGCTTGCATGCCGCCTTTCTTCTCATGGTGCAACGCTTAATTTCACGCCCGAGGTCAGCGCGCACATCGTTTCCAAGTGCGACTACAAACGCTTCGGCGCCCGTGAGATACTCCGCGTTATTTCCGAGGAAATAGAGTCGCCCCTAAGCGACCTTCTCATCGATACTCCTGCCGATGACATCTATATCTGCGTCAACAATTCAAAAATCATAATTTCAGTTCTTAACAAAAAACCGACAGTCGTTTAAACTGTCGGTTTGCAATTTTATATATTCTTAAACGCCTCTTTAAGGCTGCTGACGCCGATAACCTCAATATCGTCGGGAAGTCTAATGTTTTTCAGCGAATGCTTAGGCACAATGCACTTTTCAAATTTCAAACGTCTTGCCTCGGCAATTCGCTGCTCAAGGTGCGAAACGCTTCTTATCTCGCCGCCCAAACCAATCTCGCCAAAGGCAATCACCTTGCCGTCAATCGGCTTATCTGTTAATGATGAATAAAGTGCCATCGCAACTGGCAAATCTGCCGCAGGCTCGGTTATTCTAAGTCCGCCGATGATGTTGACGTAAACGTCCAGCGTGCCAAAATAGAACCCCATGCGCTTTTCAAGCACAGCCAAAATCATCCACACTCGGTTAAAATCAAAGCCTGTCGAAACACGCCTCGGGTTCGAGGCTCCCGACTTCGATACCAATCCCTGCACCTCTGCCAAAATCGGTCTCGAGCCTTCCATTGTGCAGGCAACACAGCAGCCCGAAACCCCCTCGGGTCTGCCCGAAAGCAGCATTGCCGATGGGTTTTCAACCTGTTCAAGTCCCGATTCGCACATTTCAAACACGCCAATCTCGTTCGTCGAGCCAAAACGGTTTTTAACCGCCCTTAAAATGCGGTATGTAAGATTTCTGTCTCCCTCGAAATATAAAACAGCGTCAACAATATGCTCCATTACCTTAGGGCCTGCAATAGCGCCGTCCTTGTTAACGTGTCCGACAATGAAGAAGGGTATCTCCTCGCTCTTTGCCGTTCGCATAAAGAGGTTTGTGCATTCTCTCACCTGTGTAATCGACCCGGGTGTTGAATTTATCTCACGGATAGACATCGTCTGAATCGAGTCGATAATAACAATGTCGGGCTTGTTTATTGATACTGTCTCACAGATTGATGTAGCGTCCGACTCTGCCAGAAGGTAGAGGTTTTCGCTCTCAACGCCCAATCTTTGCGCCCTCAGCTTAATCTGTCTAATCGATTCTTCGCCCGAAACATACAAAATCGTGTGACCGTCGCCCAAAAACTCACATATCTGCAACAGTAAAGTCGATTTACCGATGCCCAGCTCACCGCCCAAAAGCACCAGCGAGCCTTTCACCAAGCCGCCGCCCAAAACTCTGTCAAGCTCGCCAAGCCCTGTTTTATATCTTACCTCGTTAACCGAGGTATCGGCATCAGCCAAGCTCACAATTTTTTCGCTCAAATCCACTCCGCCCGATTTTGTCACACCAATCGTCGCTTTGGTTTTTGGTATGACCTCGGTCTCCTCGAGCGAGTTCCAGCTGCCGCAGTTAGGGCATTTTCCGTTCCATTTCGGCGATTCAAAGCCGCATTCACGGCACACATAAACGCTTTTTGCCTTGGGCATGTTTAAACGTCCTTTCAGTTAATTAAATGTCACTTGCAGGGTATACATATTCGCAGATCCCTGCAAAAATAGTAAAAGCAACCTTCGACTGATATTCCTCCGATTCAAGCAAAGCCGCTTCTTCGGGGTTCGATAAAAATCCGCACTCAACCATAACGCTCGGGCATTTTGCAAAGTGAATCAAATAAAGCTCGCTGCCCACAGGCTTGGTTTCACGGGCGTTTTCGGGCTGCAAAAAGTTCACAAACGAGGCTTGCATAATGCCTGCAAGCTTTGCGCCCTCCTCGCTTTCTGCCGAATAAAACATCTGCGCTCCGTAAAATCTCGGGTCGGTAAACTGGTTTTGGTGAATGGAAACAAACACAGCATTTTCATAAGAATTAATAATCTTAAGTCTGTTTTCCATGTCCGACTTTTTCTGGTTTCCCAACCCAGTAACCGAGGTGTCGTGAATAGATTTATCCGTATCTCTTGTCACAACAACCTCAAACCCTGCGGCCTTGCACATTTCCCTTACCTTCAAAAGAATGTTAAGGTTAATGTTCTTTTCTTCTTCGCCGTTAACGCTCACGCAGCCGCTGTCAATTCCGCCGTGTCCTGCGTCTAAAATAATTACAGGGCTTTGGTCGGCACCTGCCGAAACAGGCACAACAGCCTCGGGCATATCATAGGTTTTAATAAATCCAAACACCAAAAGATAAGTGCACAAAAGCACCACAACAATTCCAACTCGGTTCACCCACAGTTTTTTAAGCATTCTTTAACATACCTCCTAAGTCGTTTTATACAAACTTATGAGGCAGTCCCATGCTTTATTACTTCAATTATCTGCGGTAAACAATTTTTTCTTTAAGGCTGATGTGGTTATATCCCAAATAATAAGCTGCCCATGTTGTTACAATAAAAATAATCGGCAAAACTGTAAAGAATATCATCGCACCCATCGAAAGCTCGGTTGCGGCAATCGGCACCGAGTTTACACGTCCGTCAATATAAACCGCCTGGTTAGGTGCAAACAAATATGTCAAAGGCACGAAGTAGAATGTCAAAGTTTTAAAAAGAGGGTAGAAGTCAAGCTTAACAGCCCCAAACTTTGAAAGATATAAAATAATTACGTAAATAAAGTTGATAACAGTAGGTGCCAAGCCCGCAAACCAGCCAAAATGCTGCTGTTTTCTAATCTTTTCTTCGTCGTCGGTCGAAAGTCTCATCTTAGCGCCAAGCTTATGCGCAAAATCAGCAAACAAACAAACAGTTGCACCCACCGAACAGAACCCGAAAGCAAAGCACATAACGTTGCCAAAGCTTTGATAGCATAGCGGGAAGAACATAATTATAACACCGCTTGCAAGCCAGCTTACAAACAACCAAAGCACCGATTTTATTAAAATAGAAGTCTTACTCATAATTTTTTGCCTTTCTAAAAATGTAATTCTACAATTAATCATTATACAACATTTTAATCCTCAAAACAACATTTACAAACCAATTTTCACGAATATATCACACTTAAACTGCAAAAAATATATTATCCTGTAATATAAAACGGAGGTAGCTATGAAAAAGATTAAAAAAACCGAAGAAATAAGAATATACCGACCCAAGGAAAAAATCATACCCGAATATCAGACCAACACCCTTGTCGATAACTATACCGCCGACGACGGCAACGTCTATGCTAAATATGACCAAAGCATTATGCTTGCCAAAAAAGAGGTCGATGAAAACCGCAAGTAATTCCTTGCAAATAACACCATTGTGTTGTATAATTTAATGTAACCATATCCGCTCCCAAAACATAAATTATTAACGGGAGTGAGATGTATGTATGAGATTATTTTAACTTTTTTAATAATTTTTATAACTCTCGGACTGATAACCTTGGTGCGCCGTCTGGCAAAAAGCTATAAGCCCGACACCCACCGACCGAGAGCCTACATAACCGTATATTACAACAACGAACCCTGCTTCGAACTGAAGTTTCAAAAGCTCGTTTCGTCAAAACTTTTCAACGAATTTGACATAAGCATTCGGGTAATCGACCTTGTCAATACAGATGATAGCACAAAATGGCTCAGAAGTCTGTCCAAAAAAACGGACGTTTACTTTGATATAATCAATAAAGTATAATTTTTTCAGTTCAGGAGGTGACGGCAATGCAGAATAACCTGGTAATAACCATTCACGGCTCGGTAGACAGCGTTACATACCGCAACGACGATAACGGCTTTGCCGTCATAACACTTGACCAAAACGGCACACCCCTAACCGTTGTCGGCGAGCTTGGCAACGTCGAGGAAGGGGAGGACTT
>JAZSPX010000042.1:0-1623 GCA_045537675.1 Candidatus Faeciplasma sp.
GCGGTTTCGATTGCAAGGCTGTATTTCGAGTCAACGGAGATTATCTGTGCAACGGTGCCCTTAACCCCACGCAGCTGGCCGGACTTGCCTGCTTTAACGATCTGACGGACACTGCCTGCAAAGCCTTCCATGCTGTTTTCAAGGTCGATAAGCATGTCTTTGCGCTGGGTGAGATTTCTTATTTCAAGGTCGGCGTTGTTATATTCGGCTGTTGCGTTTTTAAGATGCTCGGCCTTTTTGTTATATAGCATTGTGTAACCGCTGAGCTTATTATTGTGTTCGCTTATCTGGTTTTCAATATCTTTAATACCGCCGATAATTTCTTTGCGTTCGGTCTTCGAGTCTTCGATAAGCTTGAGTAAATCATCTTCTGCAGACTTAGCCTCTGCAATCGCATTTTCGCAATCGGTTTTGGTAACGCGGGCATTTGCTATTGCAAAGCTGAGCTGTGATTTTGTTATGTAAAGCTTGTTAAGCTTATCCGACGAGCCGCTGAGGGTTTTGTCGTATTCATCAGCCTCTAACGACAGCTTTGAAAGCTTGGATTCAAGCTCTTCGATTTCGGACTGCATGGCGTCGCGCTTGGCGGTAATGTTTTCGGCTTCAAGCTTCTTTTCCGCAATTTTAGCTTCTAACTGCTCGCCTGCCAAAGAAAGCTCTTGCATGCGCTTTTTGATTTCGTCAATAGAATCGTTATAGTGCTTGATGTTGTTGTTAAAAACTGCGATATCGGCAATTTTTTCAGAATTTGAATGCTCAAGCTCCTGAATTCTTTCACGGTATTCGTCTGCCGCTGTCTGACACTGGGCACGCTTTAAATTAAGCTCGTTGATTTCGCTTTCGCTTGTGTCGATTTCGTTGGTTAAAAGGTCATATTCGCCCTGAGAGACCAAAAGCTTGTCCTCGAGCTCGCTGAGCTGGCTTTTAAGCTCGGTAAGCTTTCTTGTCCAGACAGAGATCTCGAGCGCTTTTCTCGATTCAGCCAGAACAAGATATTTCTTAGCCTTTTCAGACTGAATACGCAAGGGTTCAACTCTTCCCTCAAGCTCGGATAGAATGTCTTTTAAGCGAAGAATGTTTTCCTCGGCAGTCTTTAAGCGGCGCTCGGATTCGGCTTTTTTATAGCGGAATTTTGAGATGCCTGCGGCCTCTTCAAAAATTTCACGGCGCTCGTTGGACTTACTGCCGACGATGTCGGCAACTCTGCCCTGACCGATGATCGAATAACCGTCACGGCCGAGACCTGTATCCATAAACAGCTCGACAATATCTTTTAATCGGACCTGATTGCCGTTGATGACGTATTCGCTGTCGCCGTTGCGCCAAAGACGGCGCATAACGCTGACTGTTTCGGCGTCAATGTTTAAGGTGTGGTCGTCGTTAACGATGTTAAGTGTTACAGAAGCGAAGCTTACGGGCTTTCTAAGCTCGGTACCGCCGAAAATGACGTCTTCCATCTTTCCGCCGCGGAGCATTTTTGAGGACTGCTCGCCTAATACCCAACGAACAGCGTCGCCAATGTTACTCTTGCCGCTTCCGTTAGGGCCGACAACGGCTGTTAAGCCCTTGCCGAATTCGAGGGTTACCTTATCGGGGAAGGATTTGAAGCCCTGAAGTTCAAGT
>JAZSPX010000224.1:0-8845 GCA_045537675.1 Candidatus Faeciplasma sp.
GATCGCCCAAGCCGCGGCGGGTACGAACAAAGTTGATTGACTGCTCGCCCATAAGCTTTACCTCGCCCATGGTGATGGTAGGGTCAACCTCTGAGAAATCGTCTACAACATTGACGGTTACGCCGCCTACTGCGTCGTTTAAGATGGTTATTGCGTCCATCGTCATTACAGCGTAATAGTCGATGTTGACGCCATAAAGAAAGTTCGATACAGCTTCGCGCGTCAGCTCGGCACTGTCCTCAAGTCCCGAGCCGTAGCTGTAAGAAAGAGCAAGCTGGCCGAAGAACGTGCCTGCTCGTCTGCCGGTAATGCCCAAGGCAGGCATTTCGAGCATGGTGTCGCGGTTTAAATAGAGGGCATTGCACTCTTCGCTCTTTTCATCGAAAACTAACAGTGCCACTACGTCCGCCGAGTTTCCGTTTCTGAAATATCCGCTTGATTCAAACGCTCCGAAACGGTCTATACCAATAACCATCAATACGGTTATGTCCTGTCTGGGGAAATAATCAATTCCGTCGCGGGTGATTGTTTTTGATACCCTATTCTCTGCCGTGTCTGCGGTACTATTAAAAACAGTGGACTCCAGAAGTCGGAGTCCACCGTAAGTAATTACAAGTACCAGGACCAGCACGACACAGAATATAGCAATACCTTTTGTGGGCTTTTGCTTATTCATCGCACTCATTCCATTCGTTGTGTCAATTTAAAATTATTACTTGATCAATCTTTCAATAAAGGTCTTGAAGAAGTTAAGCATACGCTGAATAAGGCTCTGAGCAGTAAGAGGCTTATCTACAACAGAGAAGGAAATGGGGCACAATTCTTCGAATGTGCAGGTAACGGTACCGTCACCGTTGTTAATAACTTCAACAACAGGCTCCCACTCTTCGTCGATATAGGTCATTACGTAAACTTCATCGTTTGCGCTAACGCCAAGGTCGAAGGTGATTTCGATAACTACGCCTTCTTCAGCAAGCATCTTTGTGTGTGCTTCGCAAAGTTCAGCAGCAGCCAATTCTCTGATTTCGAAGTCCTTAGCCTTATACTTGGTGTCAAGCTTGTCGTAAGGGAGCTTCATGGTGCCGTCGTTAAGAGCATCGTAAACATCAACGAGTTCTGCCTTCATGTCTGCGGGAGCAAGCACGGTGTTATCCAATGCCTGAGCAATGGTGATAACCTTAAGGCAATCGTCGCCAACGAAGTCGATAGCATTGCCGTTAGCATCACGCATAACTGCAGATACAGCTTCATTTACCTTAACAACAAATTCGTAGGTTTCAAAGCTGATGCTGGGTACAAAGCTGTCTGCGAATACAGAGCAAGCCATTGTGAAGCAAAGAACCAAAGCAGCGAGTAAACTAATTACTTTTTTCATATCTTTCATCTCCAAAAATATTTTTTGCGAAAAACGCATAATCCACAATTAATAATTATCAACGAGCATTTCGTTTTCATAGAAATTGATCTGCTCAATTGCTTTGCGACCCAATCGCTCGTTAATTCTTTTAACGGCATCGCCCAGGTTGGGTGCCCTCGTGTCGAGGTTGTGACAGTCGGAGCCAAGAAGATGAATCTTATCCTCCTTCAGCAATCGCAGAGCCATTCTTTTAGTGGAATTACTAAGGAAAAAGCTTGCGTTTGCCTGAACCAAAACAGGCAACTGCGCCAATCTTTCCGGTATCCGATGAGTCCTGAAAGGGGCTATATATCGGTCTATATGGGCAATTATCGGCGTAATATTCTGTCTGGTGCGGATATTCTCCATCTCCCGATACATACGATCGGTCCACACAGTATGTGGCATCTCCAATAGTATACACCTTTTTTTGTAAATTGTCAACCCCTGAATTATATCAGATTCACTGATTCCGGAAAAATAATACACCTCTGCTCCAACGCTTAGCTTGGGCAAACCTTCGTGCTTTGCCATTTCCTCGCGAAGCCTTTTTTCGGCCTCGTCCCTTCGTTTCAAAAAGCGTTCGGGGCTGTCGTGCTGAGGGTAGAAATGGGGCGTCGCAACAACGTGCTCTATCCCCTGTTCCGCCTCTGATTTGAGCATTGCAATCGATTCTTCAACCGAGGCACTGCCGTCGTCTATTCCGGGTAGAATGTGAGAGTGAAAATCGACTACTTTAATCATGTGCTGCCAGCCTACTTCTTTTCGGAATTAGCCCGTTCCTCTGCCTTCTTGGCAGATGCAGCATATGCATAGCTTCTGTCGTATTTGTTGTAATATTTCTTATAATACTTCTTGCCGTATTTACCGCCGCTTTCAGAGGTGCAGTTGTAAACAACGCCCAAAATTCTGGCGTTGATAAATTCGAACTGACGTGCAGCGTCGCTGAGTGCGGGACGGTTGCAGTAGTTCTGACGGACTACCAGCAAAATACCGTCGGTTTCCTTGGCTACTGCCATAGCGTCACTTACCTCGCCGACAGGAGGCAAGTCAAGAATTACGTAATCATAAATATCGCGAAGGCGGTTAAGCACCTTGGTCATTCTTGCAGAGCTTAAAAGCTCGATGGGGTTAGGCGGGTTATGGCCTGCAGCGATAACGTCGAACGCATCTTCGTCGTTCTTAATACCGCACTTCTGGCAGACAAGCTCGCCCTTACTCTGGCCGGAAAGGTAGTTGGACAAGCCGGGAGCCTTCTGAATTCCAAGCTTTTCTGCCAATGTGGGACGTCTCATGTCGCAGTCGATTAAAACGACCTTTTTGCCAAGCTGAGAAAGTGTATAGGCAAGGTTTACAGCAGACAAGCTCTTGCCTTCGCCGCTGAGGGCACTGGAAAGACCGATTACGTGGCAATCGTTATCGTCTGCAAACGAGAACTGCAATTTTGTTCTTAAAAGCTTATAGGCTTCAGATGCGGCAAAGCTGATTTCCTTACCGATAAGAGCGGGCTGTTTGTTCTGTCCGCCGGCCGAGGATTTGGTATCCTTCTTTTTCTCGCCGTCACGGTAGTAATAATAGCCGCCCTTGCTGGGTGCCGCCATGTCGGGCACAAGCGCCAGAATGGGGTGCTTGCAGCTTTGTGCAACGTCTTCTTCACTTCGAACTGTAATGTCGAAGACCTCGTTAAGAACAACAATAGCGGTTACAATGATGAAACCAAGCACCATTCCGATCAAGGTGTTGGTGGTATAGCTGGGTGAGCTGGGGCGGGAAGCCACGATTGCCGTATCAACTATCTTTGCCGAGGTACCGTCGATAATGCTGGAGATACGCTTGGGCAAGATGTAGGCGATCGCACTTGCAATCTTCTCTGCTTCTTCGGGGTCGGGGCTGGTTACCACAACCTCGAAAATTTCTGTCGAGTTGACGGCTGCCGCAGAAATCATATCCTTAAGTTCCAAATAGGTGCGGTCAACGCCTGCGTAGTCAATAACGTCGTTAAGCGAGGTTCTTGTCTGCAAAATAACTATGTACGAGTCAACCAGGTCCTTCGCAACCGAAATGTCGCCCGATGTGATGCTGAAAGCGGCATCGCTGACAGAGAAGGAATTGTTGTTTACGTAAAACATTGCCGAAGACTGATATTTTGGGGTGATAAAGAATACAGTTACACCCAAGGCTACCAATGCACCAAGTATGGAAGCAACTATGATCACCCACAATTTGCTCCATACAGCGCTGACTAACCGCTGTAAGTCAATCTCCATTCCTTCGTTTTTTTCTATTTTATTTTCGTTCATAAACATTCCTCCTACGAGGCCGAACAAGTGCCCCGTAAATCTATGCTAAAGCAAATAATCTCCCTTATACTGACAATGCTAAAATTATAACATTACAGCAATCTGTTGTCAACGATAAAAATTCCACAAAGCATTGCGCAAAGGCCACTAAGCAAGGTCGCCCACAAGCTTCATTTCATCACTCTGGTGGGCATATCTGTTAATCTCTTCGGGTGCGCGATATGTGGGCACCACCTGCTTAATCGCATCTATAAGTTCTTTATCATCGTTAAGTGCCTGCGTCAGAATTTCAAGCTTTGAATCGACCTCGTCACGGGTCAAAGGTGTGTCACGCTCAATAAATATCATGTCATTTTCGGTTTTATCAAGCTGTTCGGTTTTCATCAAAAGCTCTTCATAAAGCTTTTCACCCGGCCTTAAGCCGATTTCTTCAATTTTAATGTCCACATTCGGTTCAAGACCCGAAAGAGAAATCATGTTGACAGCAAGGTCATAAATCTTAACAGGCTTGCCCATGTCCAGAACAAAAAGCTCGCCTTTGTTTGCCATTGCGCCGGCAAGAATTACAAGCTGACTGGCCTCGGGTATCGTCATGAAATAGCGAATGATTCGCTTGTCGGTAATGGTGATAGGTCCGCCCTCGGCAATCTGTTTTTTAAACAGAGGGATAACCGAGCCGTTTGAACCCAAAACGTTGCCAAAGCGCACGGCGGCAAAGCTTGTTTTGCTGTCTGTGCGGCACTGAACTATCATTTCGCACATTCTTTTTGAAGCACCCATGATGTTGGTGGGGTTTACCGCCTTGTCGGTGGAAATGAGGATAAACTTTTCAGCCCCATATTTTTCGGCAGCATTTGCCGTGTTATATGTGCCGATGCAGTTGTTTTTGATAGCTTCGGCACCGCAATCCTCCATTAACGGGACGTGCTTGTGGGCAGCCGCATGGAAAACAATATCGGGTTTGTGCTTTAAAAACAGGTTATCAAGACGTTGGGCATCTCTTACCGTGCCGATTTCAACGGCAAGATTAAGCCTGTCGCCATGTTTTCTTATAAGCTCCTGCTGAATGTCATAAGCATTGTTTTCGTAAACGTCGAAAACAACTATCTTTTTTGGTTTACACTCGGCAATCTGTCGGCAAATTTCAGAGCCGATTGAGCCGCCACCGCCCGTTACCAGAACAGTTTTATCTGTATAGTAAGTGAACGCAGCTTCATTGCTTACATCAAGTGTTTTTCTGAAAAGCAGGTCCTCGATGGAAAATTCACGCAGGACGCCCTTTTGAACCTTATTGCCGCTTACCAGCGAATCGTAAACCCTTACGTTACAGCCAAGACTGTGATATTGGAAATAAAGCTCTGAAAGGTCGTCGCCGTTTCGGTTTACTATGGCAATAATAACCTCGCGTACGCCAAGCTTTTTGATAAGCCTTTCTGCGTCCTCCTCCCCATAGACTTTAAGCCCTGCAACACGGTTGCCGACCTTAATAACGTCTTTATCGACAAAGAAGAGCGGGTCGTAAGCAGACTTGGGGTTGTTTCGAAGGTCGCCTGCAAGGTAGGAGCCGAGTCTGCCGGCACCCACGATTACAACGGGAATTTTGTTGCTGATTTTCTTCGACTTGGATACAGACTTATAGAACTGGCAATATGTAAAGCGCGACATAAGCGTTATAAGAGCTGTAAGTGCGCCAACGGTCGAGGCCTGCCACAAGCCGTAATAAATGCCGTGGAAATAAATGTGCATAATGCGGATTATAACCAAAGCACTTATGCCTCCGCAGGCATCGGCAACAACAAGGTTGAAATATGCCTTGCTGTTCGAATATCTCCACACGTTGTTATATGTGCCTAAGCATGCTCTGAAAACAAGCACCAACGCAAGCTGAATGACCGAGTTGATAATAAAGGTCTCGGTATCTTCAACAGGCATGCCGTTTGATGCACGCAAGGCTATGAAATAATAGAATATATCAACAGCAATAAAGCAAAGAATATCGAAAAGAAGTAACACCAATCGGCGTCTGTAATTGCCGTTCAATATTCTATCAATAAAATTAACAAGTTTCATGAATCAGCTTCTCATCTTTCTTATATAGGAATAAACGCTTAGTTTTTTCTCCATACCGTTTTGTTAACAACGCTTGTGTAGGACTGGATTATTTTTACCACCTTGGTTGAAACGTTTTCTTCAACGTAATCGGGCACGGCAATACCGAAGTCGCCGTTTTCGTTCATTAAAACAGCGGTATCAACTGCCTGCAAAAGCGAGTCGGTATCAATTCCTGCAAGAACAAAGCAGGCTTTGTCAAGCGCTTCGGGGCGCTCGGTCGAGGTGCGGATGCAGACCGCCGGGAAGGGCTTGCCGATTGAGGTGTAAAAGCTCGATTCTTCGGGCAGGGTGCCGCTGTCGGAAACAACGGCGTAAGCATTCATCTGCAAGCAGTTATAATCGTTAAAGCCCAAAGGCTCGTGCTGAATTACACGCTCGTCAAGCTTAAAGCCCGAAGCCTCCAAGCGCTTTTTGCTTCTTGGGTGGCAGGAGTAAAGAATGGGCATATCATATTTTTTCGCCATTTCGTTAATTGCGGTAAACAGCGAGGTAAAGTTCTTTTCGGTGTCAATGTTTTCTTCACGGTGGGCAGACAAAAGAATATACTTGCCCTTTTCAAGGCCAAGGCGCGAATGAATGTCGCTTGACTCGATTTTATGTAAATTTTTGCGCAAAACCTCTGCCATCGGCGAGCCGGTAACAAAAGTGCGCTCTTTAGGCAGGCCGTTTTCGGCAAGATATCTTCTTGCGTGTTCAGAGTATGCCATATTCACATCGGAAATAATGTCAACAATTCGGCGGTTGGTCTCTTCAGGCAGGCATTCATCTTTACAGCGGTTGCCGGCCTCCATGTGGAAAATGGGAATGTGCAAACGCTTGGCGCCAATGACCGACAGGCAGGAGTTTGTATCGCCCAAAACCAGAACAGCGTCGGGCTTGATCTGCGCCATAAGCTGATAGCTTTTTGCAATGATGTTGCCCATCGTTTCGCCAAGGTCTGCGCCGACTGCATCCAAATAAACCTCGGGCTCGTCAAGGTCTAAATCTTTAAAGAATACGCCGTTGAGGTTATAGTCATAATTCTGACCTGTATGTGCCAAAACGGTATCGAAATATGTGCGGCACTTTTTAATAACCTCCGAAAGTCTAATGATTTCGGGACGTGTGCCGACAACTATCAAAAGCTTTAATTTTCCGTTGTTTTTAAACGAGGGTGCGCTCATTTAATCATTCACCTTCTCAAAAAATGTATCGGGATTTTCGGGGTCAAATTGTTCGTTTGCCCACATTAACGTAACTAAATCGTCTTTGTCGCTTAAATTGGTAATGCTGTGTGTGAAGCCCGGCAGCATGTGCACGGCTTCAATCTTATCACCGCTTACCTCGAAGCTTAAGACCTCATCGTCGCCAATTCTTCTCATTTCAATAAGAGCTCTGCCCGAAACCACCACAAAAAATTCCCACTTGGTGTTGTGCCAGTGCATGCCTTTTGTGACCTTGGGCTTCGAGATATTCACCGAGAACTGGCCGCAGTTTGCGGTTTTTAAAATTTCGGTAAAGCTGCCACGTTCGTCAACGTTCATTTTAAGGGGGATGGCTACCTTCTCTTTCGGGAGGTAGGAAAGATAGGTCGAGTAAAGCTTCTTTTCAAACGAGCCGTTCGGAATTTCGGGCATGACCAAGGTTTTTGGCTGGTTGGCAAAGCTGTAAAGCAAACCTGCAATCTCGCCAAGGGTTACTTTATGTGTTGTGGGTACATAGCAAAAGCGTCCGTTATCCTTGGGCAAAACGTTTAAGCCTTCATATTCACATCTGTTGGCTTGCCCCTTTAACGCCAAAAGCATTTCATCAACCAAATCGTCGATATATAAAAGCTCAAGCCGGGTGTCGGGGTCGTTCACGGTTATAGGCAGGTTACGGGCGATGTTGTGGCAAAACGTTGCAACAGCACTGTTATAGTTAGGTCTGCACCACTTGCCAAACAAATTCGGAAAACGGTAAACTAAAACGCTTGCGCCTGTTTCTTTAGAGTAGTTGAACAAAAGCTCCTCGCCCATAAGCTTCGATTTGCCATATTCAGACTGTGCATATCTGCCCTCAAGCGTTGCCTGAACTGAAGAAGCAAACATTACAGGGCAGGTGTTGCCGTGTTTTTTAAGCGTTTTCAGCAAGACCTCGGCAAAGCCAAAGTTGCCTGCCACAAATTCGCTTTCGTCCTTCGGGCGGTTAACGCCTGCAAGGTTAAAAACAAAGTCGGCGCGTCTGCAAAATTCATCAAGCTCATCGCACGACGAATTTATATCATATTCAAAAATCTCGTCAATCGTTAGGCTGTCGGTTTTTCGTCTGCCGTCTTTAATTGTCTTTAAAGCCTCGCAGAGGTTTTTGCCGACAAACCCATCGGCTCCGGTAACAAGAATGTTCATTACTTTCCTGCCTCCCAGGCTTCAAGCTCTTCTTTTATGTAATCAAGCGTTAAAAGCTTGCTCTTTACTTCTTCTACACCAAGCTGTGCGGTGTTAGAGCTGTTGAATTCAGTCAGCGGGTTGCGGCTTACGTCGCCGTCATTAAAGTATTTATCATAGTTAAGGCCGCGCTTGTCGCAGGGCACACGGTAGAAGTTGCCAAGGTCGATTGCCGAGGCACACTCCTCGTTAGTCAAAAGGGTTTCAAACATCTTTTCGCCGTGGCGAATGCCGATAGTCTTAATCTCGTGGTTGGGGGCGAAAATTTCTGTTACTGCTTTTGCCAAGGTTTCAATTGTGCAGGCTGGTGCCTTTTGCACCAGAATGTCACCGCTTTCGCCGTTTTCAAAGGCGAACAGAACAAGGTCAACCGCCTCCTCAAGCGACATGACAAAGCGGGTCATGTTAGGGTCGGTAATGGTTATGGGGTTGCCTGCTTTGATCTGGTCGATCCACAAGGGGACAACCGAGCCGCGGCTGCACAAAACGTTGCCGTAACGGGTGCAGCAGATTTTAGTTTTTTGGGTTGTGCGGCTTTTTGCAACAACGACCTTTTCCATCATTGCTTTCGAGGTGCCCATTGCGTTCACTGGGTAAGCCGCCTTATCGGTCGAAAGGCAGATGACGCTTTT
>JAZSPX010000205.1:0-4308 GCA_045537675.1 Candidatus Faeciplasma sp.
GGCAGGTACCGAAAAACAACGGTGCTTCAGCACGAGGCGTTTCACGCCGAGAGTTGTTTACTATCATATCTTAAGAACGGTTGGTAATGGAAAATCTCGGTTTCGCGTTAGCGAAATTGCGGAGTTTCACTCCGCAAAGAGATTTTTCTATAGTTAACACGAGCGCAGCGAGTGTTTACTATTAGTCGCCGGTATACTCTACAAGCACAGCGCTTGTAACGCCTTCGGTTGCCAAAAGCTTATCCATAAATTCGGTGTTGCCCTTTTTAACCTTAATGTCAACGGTAAGCTCGTTTTCACCTTTATATTTTGCTTTGCCGCGAAGCTTTGTCTTATAGCCTTCAAGCACCTTGTTAACATTGTCTAAAGATTCGTCGGTGTGCTTGACAACCAGAACGTAGGTGGTCTTTCCTCTGCCGAAAATGGTGAAGAGGATGTAAACAACGGCAATTACAAGGGTTGCGATGATTGCGAAGGGGTAAAGACCTGCGCCCGAGGTGATACCTGCTGCCAAGCCCCAGAACATGAAGCCTACGTCGAGGGGGTCTTTAACAGCCGAGCGGAAGCGGACGATTGAAAGCGCACCCACCATACCAAGCGACAAGACAAGGTTAGAGCCGATGGTCAAAACAATGAACGATGTAATAACTGTTACCAAAACAAGCAGAACTGCAAAGTTTTCGCTGTAAACTGCGCCGCGGTAGAAGATTTTATATACAAAATAAATTGCCAAACCGCAGATTGCTGCGCAAAGAAGCGAAACGAGTATGTATTCAACGGTTAAGTTTTCAACCATGCCAAGCTGTTCAATGCTTGCTTTTAAAATGCTTTTAATGTTTTCCATAATGTTAATTCCTTTCAATGTCTTATCTGTAAGTGGGTTTATAGGCTGCTAAAACGTCACGGCAGAGGCAGAATTTTGAAAGCGCCAGCTTAGAGCCGTGTGTATTTGAAACGATGTCTGCCAAAAACTTGGGCAGAACGCTGTCATATTTAACCTCGAAAATAACGCTTTCGTCGGGGTAAACGGGCAGGGTCATCATCTTGTCGTCAAAGATGTCTGCGCTTTCGACCCCTGCGTGAAGTGCCTTGTCAAAGGTCAAGCGCACGTTTGAAACGGGGTGAACGTAAGCCTCTCTGTCATAGTCAACAACGACCGAAGGGCTAAGCCCTTTTGCTTTGGCAACCGCCAAAACCTCGTGACAAAGGTCGTTGTCATATTCGGCCAAAGGTGTAAAGTCGCCGTTTTTAATGCTTTCAAAGCATTCACGGCTTATAGAAGCGCTTCGCTTGCAGATGCGCGAGCCGCGCTTTTCTTTACATTCAAGCTTAATTATCGAATCGGAGCAGTCGTAAACTCTAATCCGATATTTCTTTCTGTCGGCAGCTCCTGCGAGCTTTTCCCAGTAAGCCGTGCGGGAAACGTCGTCTAAATACAGGCTTCGGATGAAATATTCGCCGTTGTCGCCCGCGTTTTCATCAGGCTCGAGCAGGGCTTTTAAGCGCTTGCTCATCACCAGATAGTCGGGGTAGGACAAAAGCAGTTTAATTTCGTGCCTGTACTTTTTTTGTTTTGGTGCCAAGGTAAAGTCCCTCCAAAATAAAAACAGGGTGTTAAAACAATATTAAATTGATTATACACCGATTATAAATATTTTGCAAGTAAAACACAGCAAATTTGACAGTTTTTATTTACATTGTCAAAACATTTTGCTATAATAATAATGTTAGTTTATTATGGACGGTTGTACCCGATTGGAGAAATACCATGAATTCAAGCAAAATTTCAAGCAAAAAAATAGTCTTAACGTCGGTTGTAGCGGTTGTTTTGGTTGCGGCAATTTTACTTGCCCTTTGGGCAGAGAACTATGTTGCACATAACCCCACCCCTGTCGAGCCGGTTGTTGTTTATGATGAAGAAGGCAACGAGGTCGTTTCCGAGCCTTTGGTGGGCAACACCGACAACGAGCCTGTAAGGTTCTCGCTCGAAAGCGGGTTCTATTCAAGCGGCGAGGAGCTTTATTTAAGCGCCGAAAACGCCGTTGAGATAAGATATACTACCGACGGCAAGGACCCTTCTATTGAAGGAAGGCTTTACAAGCCCGAGGAAGGAATAAATCTTAAGCTCAGCGAAAAAGATGGGATCCGTTCCTATTCCGTTACCGCCTGCGCTTTCTATGAAGACGGCTCGGTATCTGAAGCTGTAACACGCTCTTACTTCGTGGGCTCGGATATTGCAAACCGCTTTGACTGTCTTGTGTTCTCCATAACCATCGACCCCGACCATTTATATAATTATGAAGACGGTATTTTCATCTTGGGTAAAATGAGAGATGACTGGCTTGCCGCCAACCCCGACGTTAAGCAGGCAGACATCGTTCCCACTGACCCTGCTAACTGGAACCAGCGAGGCCGCGCTTCGGAAAGACCGGCTTACGTTGAAATTTATGAATATGACGGCAACTGCGTAATCTCTCAGGATTGCGGCTTGAGAATCTTCGGCGGCTGGTCGCGCGCTAACGACCAAAAAAACCTCCGTATTTATGCAAGAAGCGAATATGACGAGGTCAACAACCGCTTCCGCTATGAATTCTTCCCCGACGCTACCGATTCGCTGGGGAACAAGATAACCTCTTATAAAAAGCTTGCGCTTCGTGCATGCGCAAACGACAACGGCTCGACCTTCCTGCGTGACGACATGATCTCCTTCCTTGCCCAGGCGACCGAGGTCGAGGCTAAATACTCCCGCCCTGCGGCTGTCTTCTTAAACGGCGAGTATTACGGCTTTGCATGGTGCCAGCAGGTGTTCTCGGCCGACCTTTTAGAGCATAATTATAACCTTGAAGAAAGCGAATGGGACATCTTAAAAGGCTGCGAATACATGATTCGAGAGGATGATGACAACCCCAACTGGGCAGAGGCAAAGGCAGACTGGGAATATTTGCAGTCGTTTGCCTATAAAGACATGACAGATGATGCTTTGTTTGAAGAATTCTGCCAGATGATCGACCTTGATAATTTCCTTACCTATTACGCAATAAATTCCTACCTTGGCAACGGCGACTGGCCGAACAACAACTGGAAGATATTCCGTTACAGCACCGAGCGCAACGCCGAGCTTGAACAGCCCGTTTTGACCGAGGAAGGTGCCGACATCACCGACGGCAGATGGCGATTCATGCTGTTCGACACCGACTTCTGCATGGGACTTTACAATAATGACGCCTTTACAAAGCACATTTACTGGCTGTTCGATGAGACCTATTTCGGCCTCTTCCCCGAGGATTGGGATGACGACGTTCACGACCAGGGCGAGAAATATGTGCGAAGCGACCTTTTGATAACCCTGTGCAAGCGCGAGGACGTGAGAGAGCGCTTTATGAGCATTATGTTCGACGTTATCAACTGGCACTATAACGAAGATCTGGTAAGTCAGACGATGGATGAGTTCCACGAGTGGCGACTTCACGAGCTTGTTGCAGCATCGGAAAACGGTAAGGCTTCGGTATGGAGCGTTGCAGGCGACATGGCAGGCATGAAAGAATGGCTTCACACCAGAACAACGACTGCCGTAAACCAGCTTAAACAGTCGTTTGAAGGTTACGAGGAAACATATTCGGTAACCGTTACCCCCTGTGACAACGCGCTGATCAACGTAAACACCGTTACCCTCGACCCTGACGATATTCTTTACAAAGGCGAATATTTTAAAGGTATTGAAGTGCCGGTAAGCTGCACCGTTGCAAACGGCTATGAGTTTGTGAGCTGGACCGTAAACGGCGAGGAGATTTTTGACCGAGAATTTGTTTTAAGCGAAGCTTTGGGCGACAAGGTTAAAATTGAGCTTAACGTTAAATGCGTTGAAAACAAGTTAAGACTTTCCGAGATATGCTATAAAGGCTCGAACGGCGACTATATTTTAATTGAAAACTTCGGCGCCGAGTCGGTTTCAACACAGGGCATGATCATATGGGACGGCAATTCCGAAGCTTATGCGTTGCCCACAGCAACCATTGCCCCCGGCAGAACCCTGAAGCTTGTCTGCAAGAACTATTCTTATTCCGACGCCTTGGGCAACGTTGAATGTCCCTTTAACCTTAAAGAGGGTGAGACCGTTACCCTTCACGACGGAGCAGGCAACGTTTTGGACGAGGTTTACCTGCGTGACGGCACCGACGGCTCGGCACTTAAGCTTAACAACTTCACCGACGAATATTATGAAATTACGACCCACGAAAAAACCAGAATTCTTGAAGCCGAACTGCCCTCTCGCCATTGGGGCGGCTGGGGAGACTGGGGCGGCTGGGG
>JAZSPX010000077.1:0-10515 GCA_045537675.1 Candidatus Faeciplasma sp.
TCTTCTTGAGAACCTGATAAGTTGGAATAACATTGTCAAAGCCCATAAGAGGAACTGCGTTCTGTACTCTTGGGTCATGTGCGTCGAATGTGATAATATTAGAAACGCCCATTTCCTGAAGCTCCTGAAGTGCAACTGCACAGTCAAGTGACTCACGGTAGTTTCTTCTGTGCTGACGTCCGCCGTAAAGCACCGGCATAATTACGTTGATTCTGTGAGCCTTACCGCCTGCAGCCTGAATAATACGCTTAAGGTCCTGGTAATGGTCATCCGGCGACATATGATTCTCATATCCGAACAACGGGTAAGTGCAGGAATAGTTGCCTGTATCGCAAACGATAAACAAATCATATCCTCTTACAGTTTTCGAAATAAGAGCTTTTGCGTCGCCCGACTGGAATCTTGGGCACTTTGTGGGAATGAGGAAGGTGTCTACATCCTGTCCTGACTGCTTAGCCCAGGTTACAAGATAGTCATTAATCTTTTCACCCAGCTCTTTGGCGCCATCCATTGCGATGATGCCCAAGGGTGCTACACTCGCCATCGGGTTAAACACCTGAGCAGTCTTTTTGAGTTTTGACATCAAATCACGTCCTTTAAGTTATTTGTATGATAATTTCAATTAAAACGTATCACGTTTTTTCTTTCTTGCACGCAAAACGTTCACCAGAATTGTTGCGGCAATCAAGGCAATCAAGAACAAGGGTACAAACCACGGGTTCGACTGTCCGATCTTAAGCTGGTTCCAAAGTGTCTGTGTCAGCTCATTAGTCTCGGGAGAGAGGTTAATGAACACTTCGGTATTGTTCAATAAATATTCATCCGAGGGATAGCACAGCGGGTTGGTCTGAACTTCTTCATCCAAAAGCTCAAATGCAGCCGAGTTCGGTGTCGAATATCCTGTATAGTCACAGTTCAAATAAGCAATCTCAGCCTCACACAGGAAGTTGATATACATTTCAGCGGCTTCCTTGTTCTTAGCAGTTACAGGAATGCACATTGCGTCAACAAATTGGTTTGTGCCTTCTTCAGGAATGCAGTAGGTAAGGTCGGGGTTATCTTCAATCATGATAACTGCGTCACCTGCATAATAGGGTGCAATAGCGGCGCTTCCGCCTTCCATCTTGTCAAAAATCTCGTCCATTACATAGCCCTGAACGATTTCCTTCTGCTCCTGCAAAATAACAGATGCATGCTCAAGCTCGGCAACGTTCTCTGTGTTCTGAGAGTAGCCAAGGTAAGTCAGCGCCACGCCAAAAGCATCGCGCGGGTTATTAAACATCAAAATGTTTCCGGCATACTTTTCGTCCCAAAGTGCGCCCCAACCGGTAATTTCCTCATCTACCATGGTGGTGTTGTAAATAATGCACACCATACCCCAAAGGTAGGGGACAGAATACTCGTTTTCGGGGTCATATCCGGGGTTCAGAAATGTAGGGTTAATGTTTGTAAGGTTGGGGATATTGTTATAATCAAGCTTCTGCAAAAGCCCTTCTTCAATCATCTTCGAAAGCATATAGTCGCTGGGGATAACAATATCATAGCTTGCACCGCCCGAACGAAGCTTTGAATAAAGGGTTTCATTGCTCGCATAGGTCTTATAGTTGATCGTAATACCTGTAATCGCTTCAAACGCATCGTTAACGTCAAGCATATCAGGCTCGTCAATCGACATATATTCGCCCCAGTTTGCAACGTTTAATGTAATACCCTCATCCTTGAATTTCGAGTAATCATAATCCGAGAAAAGCTCGGGGTCAAGTCCCGCCTCCTCAGGTGTCAGAACAGTCACAGGCTCCTTGCTGCAGCCTGCAAGCACAAGTGTCAACACTGCTGCCAAAAAAAGTGCTAAAAATCTTTTCATAACCATCAAGCTCCTTTCTTTAGTGACGTGCAGCTCTTGAAAGAGCTCTGTCATGACGAAGCTTGCGGTTCTGCAAGAAGTTCTTGCCGATAAGAACAATCGCAATAACAACAAATATAATTGCCGAAAGCGCATTAATTTCGGGCGAGATCTTTCTTCTTGTCATCGAGTCGATGGTGATAGAAAGTGTCTCGATATTCTCACCTGCGGTGAAATAGCTGACGATAAAGTCGTCAATCGAATATGTCATTGCCATCAAGAAGCCCGAGAAGATACCGGGCATAATTTCAGGCACAACAACCTTAAAGAATGCCATTTTGCTGTCACAGCCAAGGTCCATTGCCGCCTCAACAAGGTTGGGGTTCATCGTCCTCAGCTTTGGCAGAACGTTATAAATAACGTAAGGCACGTCAAACGAAATATGCGCTAAAATAAGCGAAACAAAACCAAATTCAAATCCAATCGCATCAACCAGGAATTTGAACAAAAGCATCAAAGATACACCCATGATGATTTCGGGGCTGATAACGGGAATATAGGTTAAGTTCATTAAAACCGTGCGCGAGGTCTTTCTCATGTTATGAATACCGATAGCAGCCATTGTTCCCAGAATTGTCGAGAAAACAGAAGCCGCCACCGCAACAATAATGGTATTCATCAAAGATGTCATTATTGTTTCATTCTGGAACAGCTTTATGTACCAGTCAAAGGTAAATCCTGTCCAGTTAGCGCGCGATTTCGATGCGTTGAACGAGAAAACGATCAATACGAAAATCGGAATGTAAAGGAATGCATAAACTGCATATAAGTAAAGCTTCGAGCTTAAACGCATTTTTGTCATACTGCACCCTCCTCACTGCCGAACTGGTTGAACAAGCTCATCATAAAGAGGACGATAACCATAAGCACCAGCGCCATGGCCGAGCCAAGGTGCGGGTTATAAGAGTTACCCAAAAACTGCGATTCAATAAAGTCACCGATAAGGTCGTTGGTGCCGCCGCCGAGCATTCTTGAAATAACGAATGTCGAAACGCTGGGTACGAATACAGCCACAATACCTGTCGAGATACCCGGCATGGAAAGAGGCAGAATGATCTTTCTCACAAGATTTATCTTGTTGCAGCCAAGATCCTGTGCCGCTTCAACTGTGTGAGGCTCGATCTTCGTCATTACCGAATGTAACGGCAAGATCATAAAGGGCAGATAGTTATAAACCATACCCAGAATTACAGCGCCTGCATTGTTGATAAGCTCAAACGGGCCAAGACCGACAAGACCGAAAAGCTTGTTGATTAGTCCGTTAGGCTCAAGCAATGTCATCCATGCATAAGTTCTTAAAAGAAAGCTTATCCACATCGGTACCATGACAAGAATGATCAAGCTCGACTGGTTCATTGCCTTCACGCGTGAAATAATGTAAGCAGCAGGGAAGGCGATAACCAGACAGATAACGGTTGCAATAATTGCAAAGATTATTGAGCGGAAGAGCACCGACATATAGCTCGACATCTCAAAAAGGTTTTCAAGTGTAAAGTTTCCGTCGCTGTCAGTCAGCGCAAAAAACACAACAAGTGCCAAGGGTATAATTGTAAAAATCAATACCCACACAACATAAGGAATAGCAAGAGTTTTTGAAGCCTTCATGTCACTCTTCCTCCTGCTTGTGCATGATATGTATATCCGTGGGTGTTACATTCATGCCGATAATCGAGCCGACCTCCTCACTCTGTGTCGAATGGATTATCCACTTATATCCCAAAGCGTCAACACTTATCTCATAGTGAACGCCCTTGAAAATAACGTTTTCAACAACACCGATAATTGCGCCCTGATACTGAGGAACGACCTTAATGTCTTCAGGTCGGATAACCACGTCAACAAGCTCGTCTTTTTCAAAGCCCTTGTCAACGCAAGCGAATTCCTTGCCTGCAAATTCAACCAGGAAGTCACGGCGCATAATACCGTCAATGATGTTTGATTCACCGATAAAGTCGGCAATAAAAGCATTGTTAGGCTCGTTATAAATGTCCTGAGGTGTGCCTACCTGCTGAATGGTACCGTCCTTCATAACAACAACGGTATCCGACATTGTCAGGGCTTCCTCCTGGTCATGTGTAACGTAAATAAATGTAATCTCAAGCTCTTGCTGAATTCTCTTAAGCTCAATCTGCATTTCTTTTCTAAGCTTCAAGTCCAAAGCACCCAAAGGTTCATCCAAAAGCAAAACCTTGGGTCTGTTTACAAGCGCTCTTGCAATGGCAATTCGCTGCTGCTGACCGCCCGAAAGAGAATTGATGGAACGCTTTTCAAAGCCCTCCATGTTCACAAGCTTAAGCATCTCTTCAACTCTTGACTTAATCTCCTTTTCGGGAAGCTTCTGAATTCTTAAACCAAAAGCAATATTCTCGAAAATGTTAAGGTGAGGGAATAGTGCATACTTCTGGAAGACCGTGTTAACCTGTCTTTTGTGGGGGGGCAGATTATTGATCTTCACGCCATTAAAAAATAATTCACCGCTTGCCATTTCGGCAAAGCCACCAATGATACGTAGGGTAGTAGTTTTTCCGCACCCGGACGGACCTAAAAGTGTAACGAACTGCTTGTCGATAATGTCAAGATTGATGTCCTTAAGAATCTTCTCTCCGTCATACTCGACAGCCGCATTTCGTAAGCTGATGATAGTATTTTTCAATTACATTCTTTGTCTCCTTTATGGTTCAATTTTTGCGACAAATCAACCAACATTTTGTCGAGTGTAATTATACACTATATTTTAGCGCATTACAATAGAAAATTATAATTTTTGCAAACTCACAAAAATCACTTTAAAAAACAAAATTCTTTTTTTATAATAACCAAATTTATCGGTTGAATTTTCCGCCGATTTAGTATATAATATCATTGGATAATAGCGTAAACTGCTAAAACAATTATCTTTCAACAAAGGACTGATTTTATGAGCAAAACCGCAAGATTTTTCGAATCGTTGACCAACAAAAAGGTGGCATTCATCGGCACAGGCGTCAGCCATACCGAGCTTATCAAGCTCTTCCTCTCAAAGAAGATTGACGTCACCATTTTAGATAGAAAAACAAAAGACAATTTCGACCCTGCCCTATACTCCGAATTCGAGAATATGGGTGCCAAATTCATTCTGGGCGACGCATATCTTGACTCCCTTTCCGACTTCGACGTAATCTATCGCACACCGGGCATGTACTACAACAACCCCAAGCTTGTCGAAGCAAGACAAAAGGGAATAGTCATCACCTCTGAAATGGAATCGTTCTTCGAGCTTTGCCCCTGCAGAATCTATGCCGTAACAGGCTCGGACGGCAAGACCACCACGACCACCCTTATTTCCGAATTCTTAAAGGCAGAAGGTTTCAAGGTCTGGCTTGGCGGCAACATCGGCAAGGCACTCTTACCCCGAATCGAATCAATGTCCGAAAGTGATGTCGCCGTTGTCGAGCTTTCAAGCTTCCAGCTCATCTCCATGCGTTCCTCACCCGACGTTGCTGTTATCACAAACATCGCTCCCAACCACCTCGACGTTCACGGCACTATGGAAGAATACATTGCTTCAAAGTGCAATCTTTTAGACCACCAGAGTGCTTTCTCCAAAGCCGTTTTAAACCTCGATAATGAAGAGACCATGAAGCTGAGCGAAAGAGTCCGCGGCAGTCTGTCCCTCTTCTCCCGCAAAGAAACCGTCCGTGTCGGTGCATATTTAGACAGTGACAACAACCTTTGCTACTCCGACGGCAGAAAGACCAAAACCATCATCAACGCCGGCGAAATCAAAATTCCCGGTGTCCACAATGTCGAAAATTATCTGGCTGCAATCTCCGCCGTCTGGGGCGACGTTAAGACTTCGTCCATCTGCAAGGTTGCACGCACTTTCGGCGGCGTCGAGCACCGAATTGAATTCGTGCGCGAGCTTGACGGCGTTAAGTACTATAACGACTCCATCGCCTCTAACCCCACCCGTGTAATTGCAGGCTTAAAATCGTTCGATAGAAAGATGATAATAATCGCAGGCGGCTACGACAAGCTCATTCCGTTCGAGCCATTGGCAGAGCCTGTCAACAAACACGTCAAGCTGTTAATTTTAATGGGCGTTACTGCTGATAAGATTGAAAAAGCCGTTACCGAGACCCCTCTTTATAACCCCAACGAGCTTAAAATCCTGCGCGCTTCATCGATGGAGGAAGCAGTTTTGTTGGCAAGAGAAAACGCCGAAGAAGGCGACGTCGTTTCGCTTTCACCTGCCTGCGCATCGTTTGATATGTACCCCAATTTCGAAGCAAGAGGCAGGCACTTCAAACAGCTTGTCAAAGGACTTAAGCAATGATTAGAAGAATTGAAAATATCGAGCGTGTGAAAATCAGGCTGAGAGACAGCCACTATTCACGTCTTTTGCTTTCACACATTCGCACTTATGGCACCGAATTCGACTTCTGCGAGATTTTTGAAATTGCAACATCAAAAAAGCGCATCGGCTTCATCGCCTGCTTCAACAGCTCAATGGTTGCCGATATTATCGAGGGCGCAAGGGTCACCAACGCCTGTTTAAGAGAGATTAAGGCGTTCATCGCCTTTAAATCTCCCGCAACCATCGAAATCTGCCCCGAGCTTTGCACACGCTTAGGCTTCAGAAACTATACAAAGCACCACCGCACATTTTTCGAGGTTGTTAAGGGCGAGGACTCTTTTGACCTTAACCCCAACCCCAATTATGACTATGTCTTTTCCACCGTTTTCGACTCATCGAAGGAAAGCTACGGCCTTTGGCTTACCGATACCGTAAGGCGTATTAACCGCACACTTTCACGGGTCTATTCCTATAAGTCGTCGGTGCTTACCGTCAGGTGCTATTCATCGGGACAAGCCTATATCACCGATGTAGCCACACCCGAGGAGGACAGGGGAAAGGGCTATGCCCGTATGCTTTTGCAAAAGGTTTCGTACGAGCTTGAAAAAGACGGCTATAAATCCTATCTTGCCGCCACCGATGAAACAGCAGGCTTTTATCGCTCACTCTTTTTCCCCGAAAAGGGAAATGACTATATTTACAAATTGAAGGAATGACACATGGAAAACTTTTTTAACATCGACCCAAGACTTATAGAGCTTGCCAACCGTGCCGAACAGGAATGTAAAGAAACATTTGCCAGAATTGATGCGGTTGCGGAATATAACGGCTTAAAGGTCTTAAAAGCATTTACCGACAACCGTGTAAGCGAAGTCGCACTTCACGGCACCACAGGTTACGGATATGGCGACGAAGGCAGAGATATTTTAGATAAAGTTTATGCCCAGGCTTTCGGCGGCGAAGACGCGCTTGTTCGTCACACATTTGCCAACGGAACCCACACTCTGGCTGTTTCGCTTTACGGCATTCTTCGCCCCAGCGATAAGCTTTTAATGCTTTGCGGCGCCCCTTATGATACCTTAGAAGAAATCATCGGTAAAAGAGGGGAGAAGGGCAACGGCTCGCTAAAAGACTTCGGAATTGAATACGAAGAAATCGATCTTTTGCCAAACGGCATGCCCGACCTTGAAAGAATTAAAGAACGAGTTAAAGACGCTAAGATCGCATACATTCAGCGTTCCCGTGGCTACTCAACCCGCCCGTCCTATACTGTTTCCGATATTGAGAAGATAGTTGAGGCAGCACGAGAAGGAAACCCCGATGTTCATATTTTGGTTGACAACTGCTACGGCGAATTTGTTGAAGAACGTGAACCCTTAGATGTCGGCGCCGTCCTTATCATGGGCTCTTTAATCAAAAACCCGGGCGGAGGTATTGCTTCCACAGGCGGCTATATTGCCGGTAAAAAAGAGCTTGTCGAAAAATGTGCCGACCGCTTAACATGTGTCGGCATGGGTAAAGAGATTGGCGCAACACTCCACCAAAACCGTGAAATGTTCCTTGGCTTCTTCCTTGCTCCTCAAACAGTAGCAAACGCTGTTAAAACCAGCGAATTTGCCTGCAAACTGTTTGAACTTCTTGGCTTTGAGACCTTGCCAAAAGCAGGCGAGCCAAGAGCCGATGTCATCGCCTCGCTTTTGCTTAAAGATGAAAAGACGCTTACTTCGTTTGTTAAAGGCATTCAACAGGGTGCCCCTGTCGACAGCTTCGTAACCCCCGAAGCATGGGACATGCCGGGTTACGACAGCAAAGTCATAATGGCCGCAGGCGCATTCACAATGGGCTCATCTATCGAGCTTTCTGCCGATGCCCCAATTCGCGAACCTTATGCCGCTTGGCTTCAGGGCGGAATTACCTACCCTTCGGGCAAGGCAGGCGTTCTGCTCGCCGCCCAGCAAATGCTTAACGACGGCACCTTAACTTTCTAACCGCAACCGACGGCGGCTCCACCCCCGCACACTCTGCCTTGCGGCAGGCGTACTGGGACGTCGCCGCCTACCCATAAACCAATCAAAACAAAGGAGACATAACCATGGCAGAAAATTATAAAGTATCGCTTGCCGAAATCGCAAACGAACTCACTCTCGAGACTGTTTACACTCCCCAAAGCCTCGACCTTTTATATGTCAGCAATAACGACATCAACCGTCCCGGTTTGCAGCTGACAGGTTTTTATAACTATTTCAATGCTGAAAAAATTCAGATCTGCGGCAACACCGAATTTGCATATATGGACAGACTTGATGTAGAGGACCGCACCGCCGCCTTGTTCGAGCTTTTCTCTTACAAATTCCCGGCACTCATAATAACCCGTAATCACGAGCCCTTCCCCGAAATGATAGAAGCCGCCCAGCAGTACGGTGTACCCGTTTTAAGAACCGAGCTTGATACTTCGGATACCATGGCCCGAATCATCGCTTTCTTGAATCTTCATTTAGCACAAAGAATTACCCGCCACGGTGTTTTAATTGAAATCTATGGCGAGGGTGTTCTCATCGTCGGTGAAAGCGGAGTAGGTAAGTCCGAAACCGCTATCGAGCTTGTCAAGCGCGGCCACCGCCTTGTTGCCGATGATGCCGTTGAAATCAAAAAGGTTTCCGCAATTTCTTTGGTAGGCTCTTCTCCCGACAATATCCGCCACTTCATCGAGCTTCGCGGTATCGGTATTGTTAACGCACGCCGCCTGTTCGGTATGGGTGCCGTCAAGCTTACCGAAAAAATCGACCTTGTCGTCAAGCTCGAGCCTTGGGATGCCGAAAAAGTCTACGACCGTATGGGCGTAGACAGCGAATTCACAAGCATTTTGGGTGTTAAGGTTCCGTCTCTTACAATCCCCGTTAAGCCCGGCCGTAACACCGCCGTTATCTTAGAGGTTGCGGCAATGAACAACCGTCAGAAGAAGATGGGCTATAATGCCGCACAGGAGCTTTTAAGCAACTTGGGCCTTGATATGCAGGGTAAGGAAACCGTTTCTAATTGGGAAGATTTTTAAGGAGATACCGTGATTATTCAAGCAGATATGCATACGCACACCGTTGCATCTACACACGCATATTCAACCATTACCGAAAATTGCCTTCAGGCTAAGGAAATAGGCATAAAAGCCATCGCCATGACCGACCACGGCTATAAAATGCCCGATTCTCCGCACGAGTGGCACTTCGGCAACATGAAGATTTTGCCTCGCACCATACACGGCGTTACCGTTCTTAAAGGAGCCGAGGTAAACATATATAACTATAACGGCGACCTCGATTTAACAAACGACGAGCTTTCAAAGCTCGAGTGGGTCGTGGCGTCATACCACAAATACACCTTCCCGAATTTCGCCCCTGCCGACCCTAAAATAGTTACCGACGGTTACCTTAAAGCAATCCGGAACCCGCACATCGACGTTATTGGTCACCCCACGACCGATTTCTTCCCGTTCGAGCACGAGCGTGCGATAAAAGCGTTCAAAGAATATGGCAAGCTTATCGAAATCAACGAAAGCTCAATCAAGCGCAAACCGGGTGCCGCCAAAACCTTGGTTCCCGTTTTGCAGCTTTGCAAGAGGTTTGAGGTCCCCGTCGCCCTAAATTCCGATGCTCACTTCTGGACAGAAGTCGGCTCAACCCCCGTTGCCGAACAGGTCTTAAAAGACGTCGGTTTCCCCACATGCCTAATCGCCAATGCCGATTGGGATTCACTGCGTGAAAGAATTTTAAATAAGCGACCCCATCTTGATATATAACAAACCCGAAAGGACTGAATTTGATGAACCATGCACAAAAGCTCTCGGCTGTCAAATCACTTGCAGAATCCTTAAATTGCAGAATTTTGGTAAACGAGCCTCTTGCCAATCACACTTCGTTCAAGGTTGGCGGCAGGTGCGATATGCTCATATACCCCAACAGCGCACAAAACCTTGCAAAGCTTTATTCTAAGTGTAAAGAGGTTTCACTTAACAGCATTCTCCTCGGCAACGGCACTAACGTGCTGTTCACCGACGAAGGCTTTAATGGCGTTGTTTTCATCATTTCAAACGAAATGGGCGAGGTTTGCGTTAACGGCAACACCATTGTTGCCCATGCCGGGGCATCGCTTAAAAAGCTTTGTTTAGCCGCATTAGACAGCGGTCTTACAGGCCTCGAATTTGCTTATGGCATACCCGGTACTGTCGGCGGCGCTGTATATATGAATGCCGGTGCCTACGGCGGAGAGGTTAAAGATATCA
>JAZSPX010000068.1:0-2982 GCA_045537675.1 Candidatus Faeciplasma sp.
GCAGACTTAAAAAGCACCGCGAATATAACTATGGCAAAAAAATTGCGCTTACTACTTATGTAATTGAAAGCGAGGGCGATGAAAATGAGTGAGAGAATTGCAGTCTGCCCCGGCAGCTTTGACCCTGTAACCTTAGGCCACTTAGACATCATGACAAGAGCCTCGAAGCTGTTTGACAGAGTTATTGTTTTGGTTTCTGTCAACCCTGCAAAGAACCCCTGCTTCAGCGCCGAAGAGCGTGTTGAAATGATTAAAGAGGTTACAAAGGATATTGACAACATCGAGGTCGACGTTTTACACGGACTTTTAGCCGAATATGTCAAGGGCATTAAGGCAACCGCCATCGTTAAAGGCTTGCGTGCTTTGACCGACTTTGAATATGAATTCCAGCAGGCACTTGCAAACAAAAAGCTTTATCCCGACGCTGAAACGGTATTTTTGGTCACCAGCTCGGAGAATATGTATTTAAGCTCGAGTGTTGTTAAACAAATTGCATCGTTTGGCGGAGATATTTCCGACTTTGTGCCCGATGCGATTGCAGATAAAATTACCGCAAGACTAAAGACTACACTTTAATTTTAAAGGAGAGAATTATTATGACTATTGATGAAATTTTGGAAATGATGGATGACATGCTTGACAAGGCGGTAACTGTTCCTTTCTCGGGCAAAAAGTGCATGATCGATGCTGACAAATTAAGAGAATATATCGACAACATTCGCTACAACCTTCCCACCGAAATTAAAAAGGCTAAGGAAATCGCCGCTGACAGATCTGAGATCTTCACAAATGCAAACGCTCAGGCAGAAGAAATTATCAAGCGTGCCGAAGAGCGTGCAAAGGTTCTGGTTTCGGAAGAAGAAATTGTTAAGCAGGCAAAAGAAGCTGCTAACGACATCATGGCTCAGGCAAAGGCTATGGATGCATCTATAAGAAAAGCAATGGTTGAAAGACTTGACAGCGTTTTGGGCGAGTCTGAAAAATCTCTTGGCAAAACCATGGGCGAAATCAAGGCCATGCGTGAAGCTGTTGCTGCTGCAAACAAGCAGAACGAGCAGTAATTATTTTATTTAAAACAAAAAATCCGCATCGGTTTTTAAGGTCGATGCGGCGTTTTTTGCTGGCTTTTAGTTGCTTTTAACACAGAAAAGCGTTAATAACTTAACATATTTCGTTTTTTCTGTCGATTGACTGATTTCGTTTAAAATAATATAATGAAATACATAGACTCATTAAGGAGAGATAGCCGTGCAGACAAAAGTTGTTAAATTCGGCGGCAGCTCGCTTGCCGATGCAAAACAGTTTATAAAAGTTGCAAACATCATTAAATCCGACGAGACAAGGCGCTATGTTGTGCCCTCTGCCCCCGGCAAAAGAGATTCTAAGGACACCAAGGTTACCGATATGCTCTACTCTTGCTATGACACCGCAGCAAGAGGGGATGACTTCATGCCTTTATTCAATCAGATCAAGGAAAGATATACAGGCATTATTTCCGAGCTTGGGCTTGACTTATCGTTAGACAAAGAATTTGAAACGATCAAAGTCAGCTTCATGGCACGTGCAGGCCGTGACTATGCAGCTTCCCGCGGTGAATACTTAAACGGCATTATTCTGGCTAAATATTTGGGCTATGCGTTTATCGACGCTGCCGACGTTGTCTTCTTTGGCGAAGACGGCAAGTTAAGACTTGAAGAAACCTGCATTGCAGTTAAAAAGCGTTTGGATAAGGTGGGCAACGCAGTCATTCCCGGCTTCTACGGTTCGATGCCTAACGACACTGTTAAAACCTTCTCCCGCGGCGGTTCCGACATTACCGGCTCTATCGTAGCAGCGGCAGTTAACGCAGACCTTTATGAAAACTGGACTGACGTTTCCGGCTTTTTGGTATGTGACCCCAGAATCGTTCCCGACCCCGAGCCGATTCAGACGATTACCTACCGTGAGCTTCGTGAGCTTGCTTACATGGGCGCTACCGTATTGCACGAGGATGCAATTTTCCCCGTACGCCGTGCAGGAATTCCGATAAACATTAAAAACACCAACAAGCCCGAGGATAGGGGTACCTTCATCGTCGAATCTGCCTCGAGCGAGGACTGCATTTACACCATCACAGGCATTGCAGGCCACAAGGGCTTCTTGACAGTTACCATCGAAAAGGACATGATGAACCAGGAGCTTGGCTTTGGCAGAAAGGTCTTGGAAGCTTTTGAAAAGAACGGCGTTTCATTTGAACACGTTCCTTCCGGTATCGATACCATGAGCGTTATCGTTCATAAGGACGAATTTGAAAAGCGCGAAGACCTTATCATCGACAACATCAAGCGTGTTCTTAACCCCGACCACATCGAAATCGACCGTGACATTGCACTTGTTGCTGTTGTAGGCAGAGGCATGAAGTCTCAGCGCGGTACCGCTGCAAGAATCTTTGCAAGCTTGGCGCATAACAATGTAAACGTAAAGATGATCGACCAGGGCTCGAGCGAGCTTAACATCATCGTCGGCGTAAGTACCGAAGATTTTGAAACCTCGATTAAAGCAATTTACGATATTTTCATTACACAAAGACTTTGATTAAATAAACATAAAAAAGAGCAGTATCGCCTAAGCGGTACTGCTCTGATTTTTTACATCAACGGGTAATCCTCTGCACCAAAGATTGTGTGATACAAAAGATAAATTGCGTCGTTGTTGTCAACCTCGCCGCTGCCGTCAAAGTCACAGGGCTGGTTGACGGTATAGCCGCCTTCTTCACCAAAAATGGTGTAGTAGAGAAGATAGATAGCGTCGTTGTTGTCAATGCTGTCGTTACCGTCAAGGTCACCCACGGTGTAAAGTGTCGAGAGGTCAACGAATTCCCTGCCATATTTTTCAGCATAAGCCTGTGCGGTGGAATCAGCATGACCATAAATAAGTCGGAGGCCAAGCGGTCTTAGGAAGACAACTCTGCCTTTCAACTCCTTGGCTCACAGAACGACATGG
>JAZSPX010000133.1:0-26875 GCA_045537675.1 Candidatus Faeciplasma sp.
TGAATGACGTTTGCCTTCGGAAAATGATGTCGTTTCACGAATGATGCCGCTGACGCTAATGATGTCGGCTTCACCTAATGTTCTGGAGCAAACATCGCATCATTGCGGCACGACGTGTCACAACATCATTTGGCGCGAAGCGAAAAACATCATATCGCCGCGAGGCGATGCATCATTGAAATACATAGCATTTGTGATATAATCTATCCAATAAATAAGAATTTGGTGATTCTCAGTTCATGTCCTGTTAATATTAGTAGAGTCTCCGTATAATGGTTTTTGAAATCAAGAAAGGAGATTGACTATGAACCAAGAAAAAATAGGCAAATTCATTGCAGAATGCAGAAAACAAAAAAATCTCACACAAGAACAACTGAGCGAAATTTTAGGAGTATCATCAAAATCTGTTAGCAGATGGGAAAACGGAAAGACTTTGCCTGACTATACTATTTTGGATTCTTTGTGTAATGCTTTGGAAATTTCAATTAACGAGTTCTATTATGGAGAAAAAATGCTCGAACAGGATTTCAAACATCTTTCAGAACAGAATCTTCGTTTGTATTTTAGAGAAAAATATCGTAAACGCCTAATATACAAGTTCGCTGCATTGGGCGGGATAATGGGAATATTGATTTTCATCATTGTTCAACTTGCTTTTTTAAGCTGATAAATTCCAATTTGTCGAACAGTAATGGTGCGCTTCTACACACAGCATTATGCCATGTAGTGCGAACAAAGATAAAAGCCAAGCCGCAAAATGCAGTTTGGCTTTAAATGATTTACTCCCCCCGCCCAAACAGGGGAGGGTTTTATTGACAAAGACAATTAACGCTGTTAAAATATTATAAAATGTTTTGGGGGTGAGCTTCGTGCAAAAAGAAAGATACCATTTGCTTGACAGCATTCGTGCGTTTGCACTTCTGAACATGATAGCTTACCACGCAATGTATGACATTGTTTACATTTTCGGTGTTAAAATCAAGTGGTATATGTCAAGCGCAAGCGATGTTTGGCAGCAGTGCATTTGTTGCACATTCATTCTGCTTTCCGGCTTTTGCTGTCAGCTTGGGCACAAAAAGCTAAGGCGCGCTTTGCTTGTCTTGGGCGGCTCGGTAGTTATAACCCTTGTGACGTATTTCTTCATGCCCAGCCAGATAATCAAATTCGGCGTGTTAAGCTTGATCGGCACAGGAATGCTTTTAATGATACCTCTTGATTACGTTTATAAAAAGCTAAACCCCTACGTTGGTTTTGCCGTAATGATTTTTATGTTTCTGATGCTTGAAAACATCAACCACGGCGGCGTGGGCATCGGCTCAACGTGGTTTACAATACCCAGAAGCTTTTATGTAAACGACTTTACAGCATATTTAGGCTTCCCGCCGTTTAACTTCCGCTCGTCCGATTATTTCCCTGTTTTGCCGTGGATATTCCTATATCAGGCAGGATATTTCCTGTTCGGCATATTCAAGCACTTAGACCTGCTGAAATACCTTGGCAAGCCAAGAATTAAACCGCTTGAGTGGATAGGCAGACACTCGCTGATTATCTACATGCTGCACCAGCCGGTGGCTTACGGCATTTTGTGGGTAGTTTTTAATATCATCAAATAGAAAACAGCACTCGTTTGCGAGTGCTGTTGTTTCTATATATCAGCATATAAAAGCAAATCTCTAATAACCTTTGCGGCACCGAAAAGATAAAGCTCCTCGGGGTTTATCGGCGTAATCCTCGGGTCTGCCTGTAAATACTGCTCGGCAGGCTCGAACAACGTGGGAAGCCCGATGTAGTCCTGCGCATCGGCAAGCGCTTCCTCTAAGGTCGAGTCGGCATAGAAGATGGGGTTTGTCGCTTCTTTAAAGCAAAGCCCAACGCCCAGAAGCGAAGGCAGGGTAAGACAGCAGTTTCTTAAAATTTCGGCAACCAAAGAAAAAGCAACTCTTAAAAGGTCCTCTTTTTCAAGGGAGAAATCTACCTGCATTACCTCTTTGCCCAAAACGTCACCCCTTACCGTGGTAATGCCCACGCTTAAAAGGTCGTCGTTAAATCCCACGCCCAAGGCAAAGTTGGCACCAAGGTTAAAGTCGAGCAGGGTGTTTTTGCGCCCGCGGCTGCTGTTTTGTCTGTAACCCGTTTCGACAAGTATATTCTTACTGATAAGCTCGGAAACAGCCTCTGATATGTGGGAGGCAGAAAGCTCCAGTCGTTTTGCAAGCTCTGCCCTCGAGGCAGGGCCTTCGTGGCACAACGACAGTAAAATACGGTTTTTAATCGTCATCGTTTTTGCTCCTTAAAAGCCGGCTATTCATCGGCACGTTTAATTTCAAACCAGAAGGTCGAGCCCTTGCCAAGCTCGCTCTGAACGCCAAAGCGGGTGTTGTGCAGCTTCAAAATCTCTTTAACGATGGAAAGGCCGAGACCTGTGCCGACAACGTCGCGCTTTGTGCGCTCGTCGCGGTAATAGCGGTCAAAAATCATGGGCAGCTTTTCCTTTGCAATGCCTGTTCCAAAGTCAACAACCTCTACCTTAACGGTTTTGGGGAAGGTGGTGGTTCTGACAATGATTTTTCTGGAATCGCCGCTGTAATTTACAGCGTTGTTGATGAAGTTGAACATAACCTGCTCAAGCTTCTGCTCGTCACCGCGGCAGATAACGTCGCCGTCCGACTCGTAGGTGAATTCAAAGCCTGTCTGCTCACTTAAAATTCGGTATCTTTGCAAAACCGAGTTGATAAAATCATTCAGCGAGAAGTCGGTGGTTGACACGTTGATCGTTTTGCTCTGAAGCTTTGAAAGCTCGAGCATAGAGCTTACAAGCGCCGACAAACGGTCGGTCTCGTCGATAATAACGTCTAAATGCTCGTTTCGCTTAACGGGGTTATCTCCCGAAAGATCCCTTATCATCTCGGCATATGCCTTAATCATTGTAAGAGGGGTGCGCAAATCGTGCGAGACGTTGGCAATAAGGTCGTTTCTTAAAGCGTCAACTTTAGAGATCTCCTCGGCGGCATAGTTAAGGGTGTCCGAAAGCCGGTTTATTTCGGTGTAAGAGCCACGCTCGAAATGAGTGGAATAATCGCCCGAAGCAAGCTTGTTTGCCGATTTGATTATGTGTGTAAACGGGCTCGAAATCCTCTTTGAAAGCAGGAGGGAAACCCACAGCGCCGCAACAAGAACAAGCGGGAAGATATAGAAAAGCTGTTCCATGATAATGTCCACGGTGGGACCGATAGGCTCGAGCGGAGCGTTTATAAACAGAATGTAGTTGGTATAGCCGATAATCTGGCCGTATACTATTTCAACCGTGCCGAAGCGCTCGTTTACGATGGTATCTAAAATATAGCCGCCGGTGCTTTTCGCAAGGTCGTTTCGATATTCAAACAGTCTTAATCCCTGAGGGTCGGTGATGATCGAATAACCGCCCGAATAGTCGGCACGGGTTATTGCGTTGCCATACCAGTCGGTAACGGCAATACTCATTGTGTTTTTATAGGCAAGCTCTTCAACAAGGCGGCTGATCGTGCGGGGCTTTTCAGCGTCGAACTGCTCAACGATATCTGCTGCCGCCTGACGGATTTTGCGGCGGTTTGAATATTCGTAATAAGCATCGACAGAGAACACCTGGAAGAACCACAGAAGCAAAAGGATTACAATGGTAAACCCTGCAAAGTGAAGCCATATCGTCGCGCGGAGCGAACGTTCCTCTTTTGGCTTTTTAGGTTGTTTTTTCACGGATGTCGTCAAATTTATACCCCATTCCTCTTAAGGTCACAATAAGGTCACGGTATGGGCCAAGGCTGTTTCTAAGCATTTTAATGTGGGTGTCAACCGTTCTGTCGTCACCATAAAAGTCAAAGCCCCACACTTCTTCCAAAAGCTTTTCACGGCTCATGGCAATGTTCATGTTTTTGGCTAAGTAGAACAAAATGTCATATTCCTTGGGTGTCATCTGCACACGCTTGCCGTCGATGGAAACGTCGCGTGCGGCAAAATTTATCACAAGACCCTTATAGCGCATAATGCCGTCATCGTCCGAGGCGCTGCGCTTGAGTGCAACCCTTATTCTTGCCATAAGCTCTTTGGGAGAGAACGGCTTGACTACATAGTCGTCAATTCCAACCTCAAATCCGAAAAGCTTGTCATATTCCTCTCCTCGTGCCGAGAGCATGATGACAGGAATGTTTCTTATCTTCTTTATTTCCTTGCAGGCCGAGTAGCCGTCAAGTCTGGGCATCATTATGTCCAAAACAACGCAGTCGATGTTGTCGGCATCGGCACGCACCTTTTCAACCGCTTCCATACCGTCGCCGGCCTCTACGACCTCATACCCTTCAAAAACGGCATATTCTTTAACAACTTCTCTGATCTTAACTTCGTCATCTACAACCAGAATTTTTGCCATAAATAAACCTCCTTAAATTGAAATATCTACTCAATTATATTATAAGCAATAAATGTGTCCGAATTATGAAATTATGCCGATAATTTTTACAAAAACCAAATAATTGAATTGTTTTTTTAGCGTTCATATGATATTATTTTTTTAGATTATATTTTTAAAGGTGAAATTATGGAAAATTTAAATAAAACGCAAGAGAATATCTGCCCTGTATATAAAAAATGCTCGGGCTGCCAGCTTATGAATCTGGAATACTCGGAACAGCTTAGCTTAAAGCAGGCAAAAATAATCAAGCTTTTCGGTAAGTTCTGCCACGTTGATGAAATCATCGGCATGAATGACCCCAAGCACTACCGCAACAAGGCAACACAGGTGTTCAAGCTTACTTACCCCAACAAAAGAATTATCAGCGGCATTTATCAGTCAACAACGGGCGGTATTGTAAGCTGTGACCACTGCCTTTTAGAGGATGAGAAGTCGAGCGCAATCATCAGGGCCATTCGCCACCTGATGCCGAAATATAAGCTTTTGCCGTTCGATGAATATTCGGGCAAGGGGCTTTTGCGCCACGTTTTGGTAAGAAAGGGCACAGTCAGCGGCGAATATATGGTGTGCTTTGTTACAGCCTCGCCAATCTTCCCCAAGGGCAAGGAATTTGCCGCCGAGCTTGTATCAAAATATCCCGAGATTAAAACGGTTGTGCAGAACATTTCAACCACCCCGGGCAAGGTTATGCTTGGCGACACCGAAAAGGTGCTTTATGGCACAGGCGAGATAACCGACACGCTTTTGGGCATGAAGTTCGCAATCTCGGCACGCTCGTTCTATCAGGTCAACCATGTGCAGACAGAAAAGCTTTATTCTAAGGCGATTGAGTTTGCCGATTTGAAAGGGAACGAAAGGGTGCTTGACTGCTATTGCGGCATTGGCACGATTGGCTTAATTGCAAGCAAAAAGTGTAAAGAGGTTTTGGGTGTCGAGTCGAATGCCGCCGCAATTAAGGACGCAAAGAAGAACGCAAAGATCAACGGCGTTAAGAACGTGGGCTTTGTATGCTTGGACACAGGCAGACTTTTAAGCGAGCTTGCCGACCAGGGCGAGAATGCCGACGTTGTTATGCTTGACCCGGCACGTGCAGGGTGCGACAGGAAAACCCTTGCCTCGCTTTTGAAAATGAGCCCCGCGCGCATTGTTTACGTTTCGTGCAACCCCGAAACGCAGGAGCGTGACGTGAAGGAGCTTATCAAGGGCGGATATAAGGTCAAGCGCGTCCAGCCTGTTGACATGTTCCCGTTCACAAGCCATGTGGAGAATATTTGTTTGCTAATGAAACGGTGATATAAATCGTTAAATAAATTAACATGATGGAGGACTTTGGTTATGAATGAAAAAGATTTAAGATGGAACGAATTTGTAGCAGACATTTGCGACAGGGACTTAGAGTCGTTGTCAGAAATTCAGAGAAAAGCAGTTCTTTGTTTTTGGTATGATGCCGAAATGAACAGCGGAGGGTATAGCGGTTACAAGGATTGTTATCCCGATACCAATACTGAGGATTTAGAAGATGCTATCCTAACCGTTAGTTACAAAGAAATTGCGGATAATTATCGTAAAGCCGTTGAAGAAGGGGAGAATGACGACTGGATTGAAACGGATGATGCTTATTATGAATTTTCCCCGTCATTATTTGAATGTTTACGAGAATATGTCGAAAACAATAAGGACGCTATTTTCGCTTGATAAAGATGTTTGAATTTTCCTTAGCAATAGCAAAAAAGGTCTAGCCTGTTGACATGTTCCCGTTCACAAGCCATGTGGAGAACGTGGTGCTTTTAAGTCGAGGATAGGGGATAAAATTAATCCGGAGGTGAACACCGTGCCTAATTTAATCGTAGTATGCGGTCCTCAGGCAGTAGGCAAAATGACAGTTGCCGAGAGCTTGAGAGATAAATTGAAATATAATATGATGATGAATCACGACAGCATTGAAATTTCTGATAGGATATTCGGCTTTGCCACTCCTGCTCAAAAAGAATTTAATTCTATATTCAGGGAAAAGGCTTTTGAGCTTGCCGTAAAACATGATGTCGACTTAATATTCACCTATGTTTGCGCTTTTGACATGCCGCAAGAACGAGAGTATTTAACAAAACTGGCTGATATGTTCATATCTAACGGCGGAAATTTCTATTTTGTCGAATTGAGCGCCGACATTGAAACAAGACTGGAAAGAAACAAGACACCTCACAGACTGGAACGCAAACCATCTAAGAGGGACGTTAAATGGAGCGAAGGGAATTTGTTGCGAGATGCCCAAAGGCACAGGCTTAACTCTTATAACGATGAGCTTTGGTTTGAAAACCATATGAAAATTGATAATACAAATTTAGACGCCGATACGGTTGCGGATATGGTGATCAAAGAGTATGGACTTGCTGCAAACGAGAAGGAAGAAAGGGAATATCGTTACGGAGTATAGCCCCGTCATATCGGACATTTGCGGAACACAGGTATTAAAACACAAATTCGGAAGGTAATGGTGTGTAATGAAAAAACCACTGCAACTAAACTTATCAACAACACAGATCATTATGCTCGGATTTCTGATTGCAATATTGATCGGCAGCGTATTGCTTGCATTGCCGTTCAGCTCTGCAACAGGCGAATCCGTTCCATACTTAGACGCCTTGTTCACAGCGGCAACATCAATTTGTGTAACCGGGTTGGTGACGTTGCCCGTGCTTTCAACATGGAGCACGTTCGGGCACGTGGTTATCCTTGTGCTTATACAGATAGGAGGACTTGGCGTTGTCACAATCATGTCGGGTCTGATGATTTCTTTGCACAAGAAAATGGGCATTAAAGACCGTTTGCTGATTCAGGACGCATTCAATCTCTCGTCGTTATCGGGAGTTATAAGATTTACTAAAAAAGTTATTATCGGAACGCTGGTTATCGAGGGGCTTGGTGCGCTGCTTTACATGACCGTGTTCATACCGGAGTTCGGAGCCAAGGGCATCTGGATCTCAATATTCAATTCGGTTTCTGCCTTTTGCAACGCAGGAATAGACATCATATCGGAAAACAGCTTGTGCGAATACGTTCTCAATCCCATGATAAACTTTACAACCTGTATGCTTATCATTCTGGGAGGTATTGGATATATCGTCTGGTGGGACGTTATCCGCGTGATGAAAAATGTGCGCAGACTTAAATTCAGGTGTTTTCAGAACCTGACCCTGCACAGTAAAATCACTCTTTGCGTAACCGTAATTCTTATCGTTGCCGGCGCTATGGCGATATTTGCTTTTGAATATAACAACCCCCAAACAATCGGTGAGTATTCGCTGGCAGGAAAATTGGAAGCATCGCTGTTCCAGTCTGTAACCACAAGAACGGCAGGCTTTGCAACGATCCCTCAGCAGAATTTGACAAACGGCTCTGCCATTGTCTGCTTGCTGCTGATGTTTATCGGCGGCTCTCCCGTGGGAACCGCAGGCGGAATTAAAACCGTCACCTTTGCAGTGCTGATAGCTTCAATGATTTCTACGATAAAAAACAAAAACGAGGTTGTGCTGTTTAACCGAAACATAGCAAAGCAGATGATAAGCAAAGCGGTTGCCGTGACCGGCATGTCGTTTTTGATAATGTTTACTTCAACAGTTTTGCTTTCGGCGGTTACACAGGCAAGCGCTTTGGACATTTTATATGAAACAGTGAGCGCCACGGCGACGGTTGGATTAACAAGAAATCTGACACCGTTTTTGAACGAATTAGGAAAAGTGATAATTATTGTAACAATGTATCTGGGACGAGTCGGACCCATTTCACTTGCTGTTGCATTTAAAACAAAAAAGCAATCTAACAATATAATTAAAAACCCCACAGAAGAAATCAGTGTCGGATAAAGAACAAAGGAGATATTTACTATGAGTATTCATCAGACATATGCAGTTTTCGGGCTTGGCAGATATGGAAGGTCGGTAGCAAGAGAGCTTGTTTCAAACGGAGCAGAGGTTTTGGCTGTTGACGCAAATGAAAGCATTGTTAACGAGCTTGTCGGCGAAATTCCAATTTGCAAGTGTGCAGACATAACAGACGCAGAAGTGATCCGTCAGCTTGGAATTGCAAATATTGACGTTGTGATCGTTGCCATGGCCTCCAGCCTGGAGGCGAGTGTAATGGCGGTTATGCTTTGCAAAGAGGCAGGCGTTAAAACTGTTATTGCAAAATGTGCAAACGAGACTCACCGTAAGATATTGGACAAGGTTGGTGCAGATAAAGTCGTGCTGCCGGAAAGCGATTCGGGCGTGAGACTTGCAAAGAATCTGCTTAGCTCGGGATTTATGGATATTATCGAGCTTTCCAAGAACGTATCTATGATTGAAATGGACGTGAAGCCCGAGTGGGCAGGAAAGACTATTTTGGAGCTTAACCTTAGAAAGAAATACTCTATCAATATCGTAGCCATTTGCGAGAACTCCAGCGTCTCCACGAACATCGACCCCGAAAAGGTGCTTAGCACAAAAATGAAGCTTATTGTTATTGCAAACAAATCGAGGCTGAACAAGCTGAAATAAGCTGTTTGAAGAGATATGGCACTCTGCTTTTAAAACAGGAGATACTGTTATGAACCCCTATACCAAAAACATAAACCGAATGGAGTTTGTTATCACCTATGCCTGCACAGGGCGGTGCAAGCACTGCTCTGAAGGGGAGCACACCCTAAGCGGCGAACACCTTGACGGTGATGTTGCGGCTAAAGCACTTTGTGACGTTGCAAAAAAGTATAATTTAACCTCGGTAATGACGTTTGGCGGCGAGCCTTTGCTTTACCCCGAGGAGGTTTGCAAAATTCACTCTGCCGCCGCCGAGTTAGGCATACCAAAAAGACAGCTTATAACAAACGGCTTCTTCAGCAAAGATGTTAAGAAGATAAACGAAGTTGCCCAAGCCCTCGCAAAAAGCGGGGTGAACGACTTGCTGTTGTCTGTCGATGCCTTTCATCAGGAGACGATACCGCTTGAGCCTGTTAAGGCTTTTGCCAAGGAGGTTTTGAGGCTTGGTGTGCCGATAAGAACAAGCCCTGCGTGGCTTGTGGCAAAAGATGACGACAACCCATATAACATAAAAACACGCGAGATTTTGAACGAGTTTTCGGCAATGGGAGTTGCCGAGGCTGACGGCAACGTTATCTTCCCAAGCGGTAATGCGCTTAAATATTTAAGCGAGTATTTCGACGCAGACAGCAATTACATAAACCCCTATGAAGAAAACCCGGAGGATGTAAGAGCAATAAGCGTTGAGCCTAACGGCGGCGTTCTGGGCGGAAACGTTTATAAGACGGATATTTTAGAGATTATTAAAAGATATGACCCCAAAAGCATTTAAGGAGGAACACAAAATGAGTAAATTCAAGTTTGCAATTATGGGTGCGGCATCTATTGCCGAGAAATTCTGCGGTGCTGTGCGCCTTATCGACGACGCAGAGGTCATTGCCGTTGCAGGCAAGACCGAACAGCGCCTTAAAGACTTTGCCGAAAAGCAGGGCATACCCAAGTATTACGTGGGTTATGAGGAGCTTTTGAAAAACGAAAAGCCCGACTGTGTTTACATTGCAACAATGACCTCTCTGCATTACGAGCTTACCATGATGTGCCTTAACTACGGCATTCCCGTTTTGTGCGAGAAGGCTATGTTTACCAACTCGCGCGAGGCTGAAGAAGCCTTTGCCCTCGCAAAAGAAAAAGGCGTTTTTGCAATGGAAGCCATGTGGAGCCGCTTCCTCCCTCCCATTCAGAAGGCTAAGCAGTGGGTAGACGAGGGCAGGATCGGTAAGGTGAGCTATGTTGAAGCAAACCTCGGCTTCTCGGTCGACCGTGACCCCAAAAACCGCTTCTTCGACCCGAAGCTTGGCGGCGGTGCAGCCTATGACTTGGGCGTATATGCTTATGAGCTTTCAACCTTTATGCTTGGCGAGGACGTTTTAGACATCAAGCCCGAGGTTATTTGGACAGATACAGGTGTTGACGCTATTGAACACGTAACCTTAAGATTTGATGGCGCAATAGCTTCGCTTTGCGCGAGCATTACCGACATGATTGAAGAAAGGCTTGTTATCTCGGGCGAAAAGGGCTTGATCGTTGTGCCCTACATTCACTTTGCAAGCGAGGCTTACCTTTATGACAGAGGCAGAAGAGTGGTCGAGCATTTTGTTGACGACGTGACCAAAAACGGCTTTGTATATGAAGCAATGGAAGCAATGCGCTGTGTGCGCGAGGGCAAGCTTGAAAGCGACACCGTTCCGCACTTGACAACATTGCGCTGCTGCAAGATGTTTGACAAGATCTTAGAGACGAAGAAGTAAGCAGTACGGCTCGGCAAGCTTTAATTTGTGGGAGGTGTGAATAAGGTGGATATATCTTTTAAATCGGGCGATGAGAAATTTAATTACAGAGTGTGCGCTATGATGATTACAGACGGCAAAATTTTGGCAATGCGCGATGAACGTTCGCCATATTACTATTTGCCCGGCGGTAGAGTTGAAATCGGTGAAACTGCAGAAAAAGCTGTTATTAGAGAGGTTCAAGAAGAATTGGATGTTACACCCAAGATTGTCCGTCCTCTTTGGCTGAATCAGGCATTTTTCACAGAAGATGTCGATAACCTGCATTACCACGAGCTTTGCATTTATTTCTTAATGGATATAGCAGACACAGACTTGCTGACAAGAGGCGAAAAGTTCACGACAAACGAAGGGCGTCGTACACATGCCTTTGAATGGTTAGAGTTTGACAGATTGAAGGATGAATATTTTTATCCTCTGTTCTTAAAAAAGGATATTTTCAATCTTCCCAATGTGTTTACTATTCGTACTGAAATTGAGTAATGCAATAGATTCTAACATTTAAAACAGTTACAGGCTATGAACGCTTTGACGGCTGAAGAAAGGAAGTAATAATTTGAATATTCGCAGAGCCGAGAAAAAAGATATACCCATGCTGATGGAGCTTTTGCGGCAGGTACACGGCGTGCACTATGACATACGCCCCGACATTTTTAAACCCACCACAACGAAATATTCTGCTTCGGAGCTTGAAGGAATTTTGTGCGACTCTAACCGCCCGATTTTGGTGGCGGTTGATGACTCGGGCACCGTCTTGGGCTATGCCTTTTGTGTGTTTAAGCAGGCTGTTAATGACCTCTTGCTGACGGACATCAAATCGCTTTATATAGATGACCTGTGCATTGACGAAAACCACAGGGGCGAGCATATCGGCTCGGCGTTATATGAAGCTGTGTTAGCCCTCGCAAAGAAAACGGGTTGCTACAACGTCACCCTTAACGTGTGGTGCGGCAACGACAGCGCAATGGAGTTTTATAAGGCAAAAGGGCTTAAGCCCCAAAGAATATTTATGGAACATATTTTGGAGGAAGAAAAATGAACATTGGCATGATTGTTGCAGTTGCACAAGAGGTTGGCGCACTGCTTGAAAAAATGGGCAAGCCCGTTAAAACAGAGGATTTTACAGGTTATGAAGTAAAGGTCTACGAGGTCAACGGGCATTCGCTTTACGTTACAAAAAGCGGCGCAGGAGAGATTTCTGCGGCATCCTCGACCCAGCTGTTAATAAGCAAATACGGTTGCGAGATGATCGTCAACTTCGGCGTTTGCGGAGGGTTGACAGACGAGATGGCGGTAACAAGAACTGCCGTTGTTGAAAAGGTCGTGCATTATGATTTTGACACCTCCGAGTTTGACCACTGCGAGGTTGGCAGATATATGGAGTACCCCGACGTTTATATTCCTGCAACCAAGAGCTTGGTTGACAAGGCGTGCGAGGTTGAGCCTTCGCTTATGAGGGTTATATGTGCTTCGGCAGATAAATTTGTCGGCGACCCTGACAAAAAGCGTGAGCTTAACAAAAAGTTCGGCGCACAGATTTGCGAGATGGAATCGGCAGGCATTTTGCTGACAGCAAACCGCAACGGTGTGCCTGCACTTTTAATCAAAGCGGTATCTGACAGCGTTTCGGGCGGAGCCGACGAGTTTGCAAGCATGGTAAGCGAAGCGGCTTACATATGCGTAAGCACGCTCTTGAAGATAATTGAAAGCATGTAATGGTTCATAGGGGAACCCCGAATTTCATAATGAATTTAATTTGAAGCGGTGCTTACAAGGTGCCGCTTCTTAATTTTTCGAGCAATATCTTGTAATTGCGAGCGTTTTAGTGTATAATAAACTCTATATTGGGTTACTATGCTTCGGCGGCAAAAGGCGTTGTGCAAAACGTCGAAAACAAAGGCAAAAAGAAGAAAAAATTTTTCATGGTGACTGCAACAAAAACGCTTATTTTTGACACTTACTATACAGAAGCGTAAGCTGGAAGTCTGTATAGTCGGTCATTCGATTAGAGGTGAGAGAATGAAATCCGGCTTTTCCGAGCTTGTATTAAAAGCAAAGAAAGGCGACAGCAAGGCTTTTGCCGAGTTATATTCGGCTATATATAAGGAATTATACTATTATGCGCTTTGTAACCTTAACAACCAAGACGACGCAGCAGATGCTGTGAGCGACGCTGTTCTGGATGCATTCTCGGGCATTAAAAACCTTAAGAATGAAGAGGCGTTCAAGGGCTGGATGATTAGAATTTTAACAGCCAAAATAAAGCGCAAGCAGGCAGAGTATGTTCAGGAACGCGAGTTCTTAATGTCCTCTACCTCTTATGATGACGACGGCGAAGAAAAGCAGATGGACATTCCTTATAGAGAATCGAAGTACGAGGGGATAGAGCTTCTCGACCACATTGAAAGCCTGTCGCAAAACGAAAAAATATGTTTCTCGCTCAGCTCGATTTACGGCTACACGAGCGATGAGATTGCAAAGATAACAGGAATTAACTCAGCTACCGTGCGAACCTATCTGGCACGAGGAAAGACAAAGCTGAGAAAGCTTATTGAAGAAGATTTGTAATTAAGTAATTTTGAAAGGAGGTAACAGCATGGCAAACAATATTTACAGCGAGCTTTTTGATCAATTACCGATCCCTGAAAGATTAGAGCCGGATAATATTGCAAAGATGCTTGAAGAAAACGCAAAGTTTTCTAAAAAGCGCTCGGCTATTATTGTAAGCGAAGCTGGAACCTCTGAGAATAATATAAGCAAAACTACCGAAGTCAAGACAAAGAAATCGCATTCTGCAGCCTACCGTGCAATCATGTCGGTTGCCGCATGTGCAGTTTTGGTGCTTGGCCTTGTAAGATTTGCAGGAATTGACAACAACACCGCACTTACAGATGAAGCCCACGGCGGAACCTTTGCCGAGGATTATGACGAGCTTCACAAGACCTTCCAGAAATATTATGTAAACAACGACGAAAAGAAGGACCTTGATTCTGCGTTGGCAGAAATCGAGCATTCTTATAACGAAACAGAAAACGATAGCGAGACCGACGTTGCCCCCAAGGAGCCGGAGGTTACTTTGGACGGTAACGACGACATTCCCATGCCGGACACCACCGAACAGCCCCCTGTTGTTGAAGAAAACGACGATGTCGTTATTGAAGACGTGCCCGAGGTTACTCCTCCCTTAGAGGAAGAGGACGTAATTATCGAGGATGAAAACGAGTTCACCTTGCCCGACGTAAGCGGCTTCGGCAAGAACGACAACATCTTTATGCAGGGCGGCAAGGCATTTATTACCGAGCACGACTCCATCAGACTCATCAGTTCGGTAAACGGCGAGCTTGCTTTGGGTGACGTTATTGCGCCCGTATGTGCGCCTAACGAAGTTAAGTCGCTTATCAACTACTTCGTCAGCGGCGACCGTTTGGCTGTGGTTTACGCCACCGAAACCTATGAAGCTGTTGAACCTTCGGTTGAAGAAGACACAGACGCTGACAAGACTGTTTTAGACGAGCTTATGGACGACCTTTATACCGAATTGCCGACCTCTTTGGTGCGCCACTCGGTAGAGGTTAAGGTATACGATATAACCGACGGCATGGCAAACCTTTTGACTTGCGACGTTTTCAGCGGCAGATTTGTCGATATTAAGCAGTCGGGCAGCGCGGTTTACGTTGTAACCAGCTATGACGATTACAGACTTGCTCCCATTGTCGGTGTAAACGATCTGGACAGCTACGTTCCCAGCTATACCGTAAACGGCGAGAAGATTTATATTGAAGCAAACAGCATTTTGATCCCTTCCTACATGTCAACCACTAACTACACGGTTATTGCAGGCGTTGATTTGCAAACCGCAGGCGTTTGTGTTCAGGCTCTTTTAGGTTACGAAGGTAAGTTTATAATGACAGACAGTGCGGTTTATGTTTTTGGTTATGAAAGCATAAACGGTGTTGATGCAACAACCGTTCAGGCATTTAACCTTGATTCGGGCGTTGTAAGCCTTGGCAATTACACCTCGTGCGAGGGTGTTGCCCTAAGCGGCGACGGTATTACCGAAATCAGCGGTGCAGTTGTTGTTTCCACCTTAAAGAACGGCTTGGAAGGCTTTGTAACAACCGTTACCGCATTTGACAGCGCACTTAACATGATTTCAAAGTGCGAGCTTCCCGCAGTTTTAACAACTGCTTGCAACGAAGACGGCGTGATGATCCTCACAGGAAAAGAGAATTACGCTATTGATTTGACCAACCCCGCAGCCCCTGCTGTGGTTGATTATGAAGCAAAGACCGATGTGGCACAGGGCCTGGCAACATTTGGCGATGGCTATGTTGTTTTGACCGATGTAAACGGCACGTTGACCCTTTCAAGCATTGCATTTGACGCTGACGGAAACGCTTACACAATTTGTGAAAAGGCTGTTTCTTCGGGCGAATATACCTCGAAAGCACTTAGCGACAACACAGTTATGTATGTTAATGACAGTTTGGGTGTTGTCGGTGTGCCTTACGGATATTACGACGGCTATGACTTCTGCTACCGTTACGAGCTTTATAAGCTTGAGGGCGGCGAATTTAAAATGGTCGGCAGCTTTGAAACCCACGAAATGGACACAGCGTTCGAGTTCGGCAAGGCTATCGAGCAGGACGGCATTTTATACATCTTTGCTGATGGCAGGGTATATTCGGCAGTTGTAACCGCCGAAGCACTTTCGCTCATCGACTCGGTCAGCTTTGTGGAATCGACCTATAGCGGACACATTGCTTTTTAATTAAAACAGTCGGCACAGCGTGAGGGGGAAGCCCTTGTGCTGTGCTTTTTATTTTTCGCAAATATTTTTTAAAAAAAGGCTTGACATTTGCTTGCGGCTATGATAGAATAACTTTCGTTGCAGCGCTTGCTGGTGTAGCTCAGTTGGTAGAGCAGCTGATTTGTAATCAGCAGGTCGGGGGTTCGAGTCCGTCCACCAGCTCCAATGCAACTAACTGAATATGGGAGAGTTCCCGAGTGGCCAAAGGGGGCAGACTGTAAATCTGTTGCGATTGCTTCGATGGTTCAAATCCATCCTCTCCCACCAAAACAAAAAACCGACCTGTTGGTCGGTTTTTTGTTTTGGTGAAAGAAGACAGCCGATGCAGAACCGAAAACGCTTTGCGTTTTCTTATTTTGCGCTTATCAAACTTTCTCCTTTATCAAACCGTTGCGCAAAATTGTTCAACATCCATCCTCTCACGTCCGACAGGTCGGTTTTTTGTTTTGTGGGCGCCTTAGCGGGTGGATTTGAACGAGCCACCGAAAGGTGGCGAAGCTCGTTTTAAAAACATCCCGGTGGGATGTTTTTAAAATTGAAATCACATCCTCTCCCCCTGAAACACGGGCGCAAAATTGTTCAACATCCATCCTCTCAGCCGACCTGCTGGTCGGTATTTGTTTTGACGATAGCCCATGTACTCAACACCCCCCTTGCCCTCGCACAGAATTTGTGCTAAAATAAACTAAAGGCGGTGAGTTGAAGAATGAAACGTGAAGATGCATATTATCACATGATTTTGTTAAAGTCCGGGCTTGATGATGGATATTTTGATTGGCTCGACAAGTATTTAAATGAGGAAGACTCTTTAAGTGATATTGTGCTTGAACTTGCATCGTGCGGCTCGAGCATTGATAAAATTATTTCGTGTTTATGCAGATTCTGCGGCGAGGAAAAATTTGATGAAGCGGCAGTGTGTGACAGACTTCGCCTGTTCCTTAAAGAAGAATATCGCAGCGGAAGAATGAACAAAGAGGGCGTTATTTTAAACATGTATCGCTTTGTTCTTAATCACGGTGATCCTGATGACGCAGATTTTAATGAGGACATCTGGGGCAGCATGTTTTATATGGAAGACTATTACTGCCTTACTCAGTCCGGCCTTCTTTCGAAGGAAAAATTCAACTTGGTATTTTACTCCTATCTCAATAAAGGAGTAAGGGTTGACGTGCAGGATAGCAAACCTGCCAAAACAACATGGAAAGATAAACTGTTTTCAGGCATAAAAAGACTGTTTAAGCATTAACAAAAGGCGCCCTTAAGGGTGCCTTTTTGCGCCTAAATTAACACCTTTACCCCTTTTTCTCCCGAATGCTTTTTGTTGCTTTAAAAAGCTCGGTTGTTTTCGCGGTTTTTCACACCCTTTGCTTTCTGCCCTTGAAACCACCTTGAAAAAAGCGCTCAGATATGTTATTATTTCCTTATGATTTGGTTAAGATATTAAGGCTTGAAAAGTGAGGTTTTAGGCGATGATGATTTTCGCGATTATTCTGTTTGCGCTTACTTATGTTTTGATGCTTGTTTTCAGCAAGTACCGCCCTTACATTGCGCTTGGGTCGGCACTTATTTTTATTGTTACGGGCATGTTGCCCTTGGGCGAGGTTTTTGGTGCCATCGACTTTAACGTTTTATTGATGATTGCCGGCACAATGGGCTTGGTTGCTTTGTTTATCGAAAGCAAAATGCCCTCGCTTTTGGCAGACGTTATTATGGCCAAGGTGCCCAACGTTATGTGGGCGGCTGTCGCAATGTCTTTGTTTGCGGGCGTTATTTCGGCATTTGTTGACAACGTTGCAACCGTATTAATGATTGCACCCGTTGCGCTTGCCATCTGTAAAAAGCTTGATACCAACCCTGTGCCGTTTATCATCGGCATTGCGGTTTCATCGAATTTACAGGGCGCCGCAACTTTGGTTGGTGACACCACCGCAATCATGCTTGGCTCGGCACTTGATATGAGCTTTATGGACTTCTTCTGGTTCAAGGGTAAGCCCAGTATCTTCTTTGCGGTAGAGCTTGGTGCTGTTTTGTCGGCAATGATTCTTGCTTTCATCTTCAGAAAAGAAAAAGCTCCCATTCCCAAGACAGGCGAGCGAACTGTTGTTACAGATTATGTACCCACCTATTTGCTTGGCGGCGCCATCCTGCTTCTGATATTGGCTTCCTTCATTCCCAATAAGCCCAGCATTACAAACGGACTTATCTGCTTCGCTTTGTTTATCGTTGGCGTTATTTATAACTTTATTAAAAAGAAGAGCGTTTCGGCAATTACTGGCCCGTTAAAGGAAATCGACTTTGAAACCATTGGCTTGCTTTTGGGCTTGTTCCTGATGATTGGCGGTATCTCGGCACAGGGCGTTATCGACGCTGCTGCAGGCTTGCTTGCCAAAGCAGGCGGAGGAAACCTGTTCTTCCTTTACACCGTTATAGTTTGGGCGTCGGTATTAATCTCGGCATTTATCGATAACATTCCTTACGTTGCAACCATGATTCCCGTTTTGATGACAATTGCCAACCAGATGTCTGCTACTTCGGGTATCGATTCACAGGCAATCATGATTCCGCTTTTGTTCGGTCTGCTTTCGGGTGCTACCTTGGGCGGAAACTGCACACCCATCGGTGCCTCGGCAAACATTACAGGTATCGGCATTTTAAGAAAAGAAGGCTACACCGTTAAAAACAGCGACTTCTTTAAAATCGGTATACCCTTCACCTTGGCGGCAATCATTCCTGCATATATCTACATCTGGCTGTTATATGGCGTTATGTAAAACTTAAAAATATTAAAGAGCTGATTCTTTTGGGTCAGCTCTTGTTTTTTGTGTGTAAACTGTGTTATAATAATGCCAACAGGAAAACATAACCATTTACCTGAAAGGAGATTAAAGAATATGAAAGCGTTATTTATCGGCGGAACAGGCACAATAAGCATGGCGATAACCAAACAGCTCGCCCTTGACCCCAACTGGGAGCTTTACCTTATCAACAGAGGTAACCGCAACTTAAACCTCCCCGAAAACGTCAAGATTATTGAGGCAGACATTAACAACGAGGCCTTGGTTTTAGAAAAGCTCGGCGATTTGCAGTTTGATTGCGTTTGCGATTTCATCGGCTTCGTACCCTCTCAGCTCGAGCGTGACTACCGCCTTTTCAACGGCAGAACAAAGCAGTTTATGTATATCAGCTCGGCTTCGGCCTATCAGAAGCCCTTGGGCGACTATAAGATTACCGAAAGCACACCTCTTGCCAACCCTTATTGGGGATATTCCCGCAACAAAATTGCCTGCGAAGAATATTTGATGAAGATGTACCGAGAAAACGGCTTCCCAATTACAATAATCCGTCCCAGCCATACATATGACGAAAGAAGCATTCCTGTTGGCGCCCACGGCAACGGCGGAGGATGGCAGGTGATCAAGCGCATGATGGAAGGCAAGCCCGTAATCGTTCACGGTGACGGCACCAGCCTTTGGACACTTACCTATAACGCCGACTTTGCAAAGGGCTTTATCGGCCTGATGGGCAACGTTCACGCAATCGGTGACAGCTATCATATCACGTCTGACGAATCGCTTACATGGAACCAGATTTATAAAGCCATTGCCGACGCTTTGGGTGTCGAGTTCAAGCCTTACTACGTCCCCTCCGATTATTTAGCTGCTGTAAGCAACTACGATTTCATCGGCGGACTTATCGGTGACAAGGCAAACTCGGTAGTGTTTGATAATTCAAAGCTTAAAAGGGCAGTACCCGGCTTTGTTGCAACCACCCGTTTTGACCAGGGCGTGAGAATTTGTTTGGATTATATCCTCTCTCATAAGGAATGTCAGACCCCCGACGAGGAATTTGACGCTTGGTGCGACAAGGTGATTGACGCATTGGAGAATGCGAAGAAGGCGATCTGTAACTGAATATAACACGCAAAAACCACTGTCTTTTAAAGGCAGTGGTTGTTTTTTTGTTATGCTTTTTTAGCAAGAATAAGCGAAAGGCAGAAGACGTTGTCTTTGGCTTGAATATTCATTGTGCCGCCGTATTTTTCAACAACTGCACGGATTGACTGCACGCCGACACCTGTGCGTGAGTAATTTCTCTTACGCGAAAGCACCAGACCCTTAGAGTCGGTTTTGTAATTGCCGTCAAAGCTGTTGTCAAAGGTAAGGTAAAGCCTGCCTGCGTGTTCGCTCGAGCCAATCCGGATAAACCTGTCGGGTCGGTCTACGGTAAGACAGCCTTCAATCGCATTTTCTAAAATGTTTCCCAAAAGCGAGCAAAGGTCCGAGTCGGAAATACCATAGCTTTCTCCTATACGCATATCCATCTTCACGGTTATGCCTGCTTCTTTTGCTTTGTTCAAATAAAAATCGAAAATGGCGTTAATGGTGCGGTTTGGCGAAATGCTTACCCCACGCTCTTTAGAGGAGGTAGAAGCAATCTCATCTACATAAGAGCTGATTTTTTCAAGGTTGCCTTCTTCACACATCGTTTTAAGCGCAATAATCTGGTGTTTGAAATCGTGGCGAGCCGCACGGGTTGCTTCAAGATATTCAACAAGGTTAAGGAATTGATGCTGCTGAACGTCCAAAAGCAGGCGGTCGCGTCTCGACTGCTCCTCGAGAGCGGCTTGCTTAGTCACTTGATGGCGAATGTGAACGATAAAGTAAGAACATGCAACAACGCTGATTAACAGCGCCACACGTTCAAGCAATTTAAATCCGTTGATTTCAACGGCAATACCGCCGTTTTCCATTGAAAGCAGGTTAACAAGCGAAATGGTTAAGGGGACAACAAAAGCTACTTTCCAAAAGTCTTCCTTTTCGGTGCCGAGAGGCTCAACAACAATCTTTTTCCAAAGTATCAGAACAGGGAAGTATGTAATTGCAGTAACGATTGACTGAACGATGATAAGTGCTTTATATTGCGACATATAATCGGCCCCGAAGTTCTGGGCGATATATCTTGAAGCTGCAGCAACCGCTGAAAAATAAGGAAACACGGCAAAGAACGTGAACAGGACCTTGAAAAATTCCTCTTTTTTAATCAGCAAAACTGAAATAGCAAGAAGCAAAAGAAGCTGTAGCGCTCTGTAAGGCAAAAGCATTCTTTGCGTGACAGAGCCGTTGTCATAGCCTATCATTAACATCAGCGAAAGCAAAGTCATCAGCAATGATAAGACAAGCACGCAAAGCTTAAAGGGCAGCCTTGTCTTGCCCTTAAACGGCAGAAGATTAATGTATATAAACGGGAAAGCTTCGATTACGGATCTTAGAAAAAACAGATTACCCATTCGACTCACCCCTTGCCAGTCCCCAGAAATAGTCGTTTATAGTCTGCAAGATTTTCTTTTTATCTCTTGTGGGGAGGATTATTTCGCTGCCGTTTGAAAGAATAAGCTTTTCAGTCTCAAGCTTTGAAATGGCGTTCATATTGATCAAGTAGCATCTTCCGATTTTTATAAACGAGGATTCATCGGCAACCTCTGCCTCGAACTCGCTTATTTTTTTATATGTACGGATGCTTTCTTTTTTTGTGTGCACAACACAGCAGCGCTGCTCGGTTTCAATATATAAAACGTCGTTAAAAGGAATGACATATTCAAGGCGTTCGGAAACAAAGCGCAGGCACTTGCGGCTTTTTTCAAAGCGGCTGCGGCAACGCCAGATAGCCTCGATAAAATCTTCGTAATTAAAGGGCTTCACCAAATAACCATCTGCCTTAAGGCGGTAAGATTCAACGGCGTGGTCGATTGAAGTCGTGCAAAAAACAACACTGCCGTCATATCCCATCGACCTAAGCTCGCGCATGGTTGCAATTCCGTCAAACTCGTGCATGTATATATCTAAAAACAGGCAGTCGGGCGGGGTGTATCTGCCCGATTTCACATATTCAATCAGGGCTTCGCCGCTTGTAAATTCGCAAACGTCGAACTCGAGGTGCTCTTCTTTTTCAAGCCTTCTTAAATATCCTTTTAAAATCCGTCGCTGTTCAGCCATATCGTCGCAAACGGCGATTTTCATTTTAGCGGCACCTCCTTATTTAAACTTTAATGTAATTATATTATACAGCTTTATAGCTCAGAATTCAACAATTTTTATGACAGTTATTGCATTTCGCACAATAAATTTGCGTTTAAAACAAGGTTTTCGTTTTTTAAAAAATTCTTTGCTATATTATAATCACCAAGTTTAGAAAAAGAGCTTGAGAATAACTTAAGAAAGGATGAGGTTATGGTCGTTGCAATTCTTTCGCCGGACAGGGCGTGGTCACAGGCGTTTTCAGACGGGTTGCTTAAAAGGTGCGCCTTGAATGGCAGATATGTCGAAATTGAAACGTTTTGCTCGTTTGACAGCTTTAACGAGGACTTCGACAAAAAGCAGTTCGGCACGGTAATAATGAGTGCCGATAAAGCCGAGGAGTTAGAGCACGCCGGCAAGATATGCCAAAAAGGGGTAAGACTTATTCTGCTGACAGACTCGAACGATGTTGCGGTAAAAGCCTATTCAATCTTCCCGGACTATTGCACATATAAATGCCCCGACGGGGAAGACCTTGACCGCATTTCATCGGTTATTTTCTGTAATCATAAAAGAGAGTAAAAGTTTTTGGCTTATCGGATTCTATCTTGAAACATACATTTGGAGGAAAAGTTATGAAAGGTAAAAAGTTATTTAAGAGACTGACAGCAGCTCTTACCGCATTGCTTGTAACAGTGGCGGCATTGCCGGGTTTAGAGTTTGTGTCGGCTGTTGACATCGAGCCGATCGTGCATGTTGCAGACGCCCCCACCATTGACGGCTGGAAGGACGTATTCATGCAGGCAGACAGCAACACCGAAAATGCAGGCGGCATTTGGGTAGACAAATCGGTATTTGACACAAACGCAAGCTTTGACGGCAGAACGATTACTCTGAGCGACGAAAACAATTTTTTGGTTTCGCTTTCGGCAATCGCTTCAACAAAGTCTATCACCGGTTATTCCTACATTCCCACCGACACCGTTCTGGTGCTTGACATTTCCGGCTCGATGTTCTCATCGACCACCAACAGAAATACTGCAATAAACAGCAAGGCCGCAAGAATGATCGAAGCTGCAAACCAGGCAGTCAAGTCGCTTTTGGCCAACAACAATAACAACCGTGTAGGTATTATCCTATATTCGACAACAGGCACAGAATTCTTGCCCATCGACAGATATTCTGTTACTAACCCCGCAACAGACAACTATCTCGAATATGAATTTACAACCACCTCTGACCGCTGGGGCAATGTGACCTATACCGGCATTAAGCTTGTAACAGGCGACACCCTTAAAAACGGCAACGGCGGCAGAGTCAACAAGGAAGTAACCGTAACAGGCGGCACCTATATTCAGGCAGGTATTGAATGGGCAGGCGACTACCTTATTTCTATGGACACTACCGTTGACGGCAACTCCTTCCAGGCAGGCGTTAACAGAATGCCTATCATTGTTTTAATGTCCGACGGTGCGGCAACTTACGGCACAGCAAGCTATACCGACGTTGAAAGCGGAAGAAGAGGCGGCCCCGGCAACGGCGACGGCAACGCAGGTCTTGCATTTGTAAACCAGCTTACAGCAGTTTATACGTTAAAGAGAATTGAAGCACACTATGGCGAAAAGCCTTTGCTTTACACTTTGGGCGTAGGCGTTAACAGCTCGGAATATGCAATGAGTGTTCTTAATCCTTCAAGCTCAAATGCATCTGACGACGTTGCGGACCTTTGGGAGCTTTATGACAGACTTGGAAACAACGGCACGTTATCTGTTTATCTGGGCGGAAACAGCAACAGCCAGCAGTCGGTACGCAAATACAGACCTGCCACAGCAGACGGCTTCACCATTTCAAGTGCTGACAGATTCTATGTTGACAGATACTTCTCGGCAAGCACAGCATCCGATATTACAGCAGCTTTCCAGAGCATTGTTGACCAGATCATCATTCAATCGAAGTATTATCCCACCTATGTAACCGACGGCGACCACCACCTCGACGGTGATATTACCTTCAAGGACGAAATCGGCAGATATATGGAAGTCAAGGAGATCAAGGGCATTTTGCTGGGCTCCACCCTCTTCTCGGGCGAGGCTGTTGCCAAGGCAATGAACGAGGGCGACCTTGGCACTGTCAATCAGGCTACACCCTTGGGCAATGAACTTTCAAGAGCTGTTCAAAAGAGAATAGGCGTTGACATAAGAACTGCACAGTTCTTAATTAACGAAGCCTATAATGCAGGCCAGCTTTATTACAACGATGAAACAGGCGAATATTCGAACTATATCGGCTGGTATGCTGACGCAAACGGCGCATACGTTGGCTTCTGGAACGGCGATAAGAAAATGGCCGACCGCCCCGCAGGTGCCGCATATGTAAACCGCTCCTACGGCTTCCTTGGTGTAACAGGCTCGGGCATCAACGCCTCGAACATGATGTATATCAGCGTTCAGGTACACACCAATATCGACACAGGCTTCTCGTCTGTAAACTTCAAAATTCCTTCGGCGCTCATTCCTCTTATTTCCTACGAAGTAAGTCTGGACGGCACCTCTTATGAAGATGCAACAAACATTGTTGTTTCAAGAATCGATGCTAACCCGATAAGACTCGTTTACGAAGTAGGGCTTCGCTCTGACGTTAACGAAATCACCATTAAGGATGTTGTAGCACAGGAATATCCTTACGTTGACGCAAACGGCATTTACAGCTTCTATTCTAACCGTTGGGTAACAGATACTCAGGAGCACGAGGAAGGACACCACCCCAGCGACCACCTTAACACAGTAGCCTACTACACTCCTTCGGAACAGAACGAGCGTTACTACTATACTGAAAACAACGTCGTATATTCTGATACCAACGGAACTGTATATACAGGCAGCGAACACCCCGCAACCAGAGGCGGCACTTATTACCGAGCATACTACGTATTCTCGAACAATGCTGCTAAAAACGGCATTGAAACCAGATATGAGCAGATTCATTATAACGCTCAGGATACCGAACACAGCACACTTCACCGAGCTGAGTGGGACGATGAAAACGGAAACTGGTACATTCCCAAGGGCTTTATTCACCGCACAACAGGCAGCTTCTTTGTAGGCAAGCCCACAACCAACAACAAGAGCGGAACTTACACCTTTGTAAGACAGCCCGTAGTTGGCATGTATAACGGCACGTTCTATGCAACCGCTTTCTTGGGCAACAACGGCTTAATTACACTTGAACCCGCACAGGGCATCAAGATCTCCAAGACCATTGACGGTACGGTCGTTCCCGGTACAAACACACAGTTTACATTTGAAATCGAAAGCTCTAACGCTTCCGAAAACGAAACCTACAGAGTGATAAGATTTGACGCCTTGGGCGCTGAAACCAACGAGACCGTTCAGTTTACAGCAGGCAAGGCAGAAATCGAGCTTACAAACGGCGACACAGTTTACATCTTAGACCTTGAAGAAGGCGACACCTTCAACATCAGCGAAGCTGAACACGTTGATTACAGAGTCAAGTCTGTAAACGGCGATGAGGTTAAAACAAGCACAGAAGTAACAGTTGTTAAACACGAAATCGCAGACGCAGACTTTGTTAACGTTTACATTCCCAAGGGCTTGCTTGTGGTTTCCAAGACAGTTGAGCACACCTTAAGCGAGGACTACGTTATCGACGCTGAGCGCGAATATGAAATTACAGTTTCTTTGGGCGCAGAGCTTGACAACCGCGAATTCGACGCTGTGATCGACAATGCTGACGGCACAACCCAGAACACCAAGGTAACCACCGACGAAAACGGCGACATTTCAATCTTGCTTAAGCATGGCACAAGCATCGCAATCGAGGGTATTCCCGCAGGCACAATTTACACAGTTTCCGAGGTTGATTACTCGGCAGTCGGCTTTGCAACCGAAATTGCGGCACCCACTGGCACAATCGTTGCCGACGATAACTCGACAGTTGACGTTGTCAACACCTACACCCCCGAAGGCGTAAGTCTTGAAGCAATCGTTCACGCAGGCACCAAGGCTATCGAAGGCAGAGAATGGCTCGATACCGACACCTTCGAGTTTGTTTTGGAAAAGTTCAACGGCACAGGCTATGTTAAGCTTGGCGAGAGCGAAACGGTAACCTATGCTGACGCGGTTGATGAAGTTGCAGGCTTTGGCTTCGACCTCTTAGGCGAAACACTTACCGACATCGGTGAATATCGCTATAAGATAAGAGAAATCGCAGGCGACATCGGCGGCATGACCTTTGATGAAAGTGAATACGTCATTACCGTTACCGTAACCGACGAAACAATGGACGGCAAGCTTGAAATCAAATCGGTCACCTCTGAAAACGCGACAGTAACAAACAGCGGCAGCACATGGCAGGTTGAAACACCCTTCACCAACACCTATAAGGCAAGAGGCGGCGCAGAGGTTGCCCTTACCGTTAACAAGATAATTGAAGACGCTGACGGCGCTGCTGCCAACCTCTCGTTAGAGGGCTACCAATTCGGCGTTTACGATGAGAATGACAGCCTTTTAGACACTCTTGTAACTGACAGCACAGGCGTTGCAACCAACACAAGAACATATACGATCGACGCTATCGGAACAACTCATACCTACGTTATCCGTGAAATCAACACGGGTATTCCCGGCATCGTTTACTCGCAGGACGAATATGAATTCACCGTAACGGTTGTTGACAACCTCGACGGTACGATCGGCGCAGAAATCAGAAAGAGCGTAAGCACTCTTGACGACTCTGAAGAAGTTTCCGGCATCGAAGTAGAATTCACAAACGTTTACAAGCCCGCTTCTATCGTTTTAGAGGGCGTTAAGCACCTTGAAAACAGACACATGGTTGCAGGCGAATTCGAGTTCGAGGTTAAGGAAAACGGCACAGTTGTTGCAACGGGCGAAAACACCGCAGACGGCAGAATCATCTTCACCGAAATCGAATACAGCGACATCGGCACTTATACCTATACCGTAAGCGAGGTTAAGGGTGACAACAACACGATCACCTATGACGAAGGCACAATTACCGTAACCGTTAACGTTACAGCAAATGACGACGGCTCGTTAGTTGCAGCTCTTGCAGATGACAGCCCCGTAATCGAATTTGAAAACACTTATAATCTCGAGCCTACCACCATCGTACTCGAGGGCACAAAGTCGCTTATCGGCCACGAAATGGAAGAAGGCGAATTCGAGTTCGAGGTTGCCGAGAACGGCACGGTTGTAGCAATCGGCTTC
>JAZSPX010000250.1:0-7093 GCA_045537675.1 Candidatus Faeciplasma sp.
GCCGACGTGGAAGACGTTTCGGGAAATATCGAGGTTGTCGTTTTCCCGAATGTCTATGACAAAACGAAAAATCTTTTAAACCCCAACGAAAAAATCGTTATCAGCGGCAAAATCAGCGTCAAAGACGAAGAAGACCCGAAAATTTTGGCCGACAGCATTGAAAGCGTAAAATCTTTTGTCGAGGGTGCAAAAAAACGCACTCTTTGTATCCGCCTTCGCTCGTCAGATAAAGACGGCATTGCAAAAATCAAAGAGCTTTCCAAGAAGCACGAGGGTGATGGCAAGCTCACCGTCTGGCTCGAGGATTTAAAAAAGCTCACCGCCGTTAAAGATGCTTCTTCAATAGAAATTTCAGGCAACTCACTTTCAGAACTTATTGACATTTTCGGCGCCGAGAATGTCAGATTCAAATAAACAGGGGAGGAGAAATCTTATGAAAACGATACCCGCTTTACATTTGCCGTTTATCGCTGTTTTAATTACTGTTGCCATTTTGTTTACAGGCTGCGGAAGTAAAATCAAGGCAAGCTTCGGCGAAAAGAGAACTGATTTTAATGAAGATTTGTCTTTAGCTGATATACCTCTCACCGGCGGCAATATCCCCGAAGGTTTTGTCGCTTCGTTCGAGGCTGAGGACGGCGAGCTTGCAGGCTCGGCTCATGTTAAAAATAACAAGCTTTTTTCGGGCGGCAGCGGCGTTTCGGGCGTGAATTCAAAGCAGAACGGAGATATGCTAACCTTTAACGTCTACGTTGAAAACGAAGGTATGTACGACCTTAGCTTTTCATATCTCACCTCATCAAAAGATAAGATAAACGACGTTGCTGTTGACGGCATAATCGTCGGCTCGCTTCATTGCTATAAAGAAAACGAGCTTGATTCTTCCGTCATAAAGAACGTTTATCTTGCTTCTGGAATTAATAAAATATCAATCATTCCTTCATGGGGCTGGGTCGATTATGACTGCCTTACGGTAACAAAAAGCGCTGTTGTTACAACGGATACCTACAAAGTAACCGCCTCGCTTTCGAATCCGAATGCCGATAAAAATACACAAAGACTATATAAATTCCTTTGTGATATTTACGGTAAATACAGCTTAACTGGCCAGTTTGCCGACGAAGGCAGACTTTCAGACGAATATAAAGCCATTCAGTTTGAAACAGGCGAAAACTTTGCAGTCTTAGGACTTGATATGATGAACTACTCGCTTGTCAACCAGAAAAACGGTGCAACAAGCCAGACCGTCGAGCAGGCACACGACTGGTATCACAATGCGGGCGGCATTGTTCAGATATGCTGGCACTGGAATACCTCGGAAAAATATAAAAAAGACGGTTCAAACTGGTGGAATACCTTCTATGCCGAAAACACGACGCTAAGCCTCGATAAGATAATGAACGGCGAGGATGATGAAGGCTATAACCTTTTAATGGAGGATATAGATAACGTTGCAAACGAGCTTAAAAGGCTTTGCGACGACGGTGTCCCCGTCTTGTGGAGACCTCTGCACGAAGCTGCGGGCGGCTGGTTCTGGTGGGGCGACTGCAACCCCGAAAGCTATATCAGGCTTTGGCAGACAATGCATGATAGAATGACAAACGAACATAATTTAACAAACCTCATCTGGATGTGGAACGGTCAGAACGCCGATTGGTACCCGGGTGACGATTATGTTGATATAGTCTCGTGGGATATTTACGCAGGCGAACATCAATATGGCAGCCAAAGCGGTACCTTTGCCGAGGCTGTTTCGTGTTACGGAGAAACAAAGCTTGTCGCTTTAAGCGAAAACGGCACGGTTATGGACCCCGACCTTATGTTCCGAGACAATGCAAGATGGCTTTTCTGGGGCACGTGGGTAGGCGACTTTGTCATCTATGACGGACCCTACGTAACCGAAAAATATACCCAAAAGCACATGCTTGTTAAAGCTTACGAAAGTGATTTCACATTAACTCTCGACGAGCTTCCCGATCTTAAAAAATATCCGTTAAATTAAGGAGGACATAAAAATGATAAGAATTCTATTTCAAGGTGACTCGATAACCGACTGGGGCAGGGTATATGAGGAATATCACTCCCTCGGTCACGGCTACGTTAAATTTGCCGCAGACTACATAAAAGAAATGTTCCCCGACAAGGAGTTCGAATTTATCAACCGTGGCATAGGCGGCAACAAAGTACTCGACCTTGTCAACCGCTTGGACACTGATTTCATTGAGATCCAGCCCGACATCGTTTCAATTATGATAGGCATTAACGACGTCTGGCACTTAGCAGGTGACCGCAACTGGTTGCCTAACGATGTGTTCGAAGCACAGTACAGAACCGTTTTAGACGCTCTTAAAGAAAAAACCAACGCCAAAATCATCATCATCGAACCTTTCCTCATCCCCGTTGAAGATAAGCTCCACTTCCGTGAGGATTTAGCTCCCAAGATTGAAATTATCCGCAAGCTTGCCCGTGAGTATGCCGTTGCATACCTTCCTACAGACGGTTTGCTCAATGCCGCATTCATTGGCGATGACCCGATTTCCTTCGCCGCAGACGGCGTTCACCCCACCGAAAAGGGTGCCGAGTTTATCGGCAGAAAATATGCCGAATGCATCAAGCCCATAATCGAATCGCTTTACCCGCCTCCGCCCTTCGCCACGCCCGTTTGGGCGGCAGGCTACGGACGTTAAAGCAAAAACACAAAAAAGCCGCAGGTTTTCCTGCGGCTTTTTAATATACTGATTAATTCTCGCCTTCAGTCAAGGTCTTAAGGCTTGTTGCCAAGCCTGCAAGCGACTGAATCTCGCTGGGAATGATGATCTTTGTTGCCTTGCCGTCAGCAGCCTTAGCAAACGCTTCAAGGCTCTTGATAGCAATAACCTGTTCCGAGGGCGAAGCTGCATTAAGCTTCTTAATACTTTCAGCCAAAGCAGTCTGAACAGCTTCAATAGCATAAGCTTCACCTTCTGCACGCAAAACTTCAGCCTGTCTGTCAGCTTCAGCCTTCAAAATCTCAGCTTCCTTGTCTGCCTGTGCCTTCAAAATCTTCGATTCCTTTTCACCTTCGGCAACCAAAATCTGAGCCTTCTTTTCACCCTCAGCCTGCAAAATCTTTTCGCGGCGCTCACGTTCAGCCTTCATCTGCTTTTCCATTGCGTCCTGAATCTCTCTGGGAGGCAAGATGTTCTTAAGCTCAACTCGGTTAACCTTAATGCCCCAACGGTCGGTAGCTTCGTCCAAAATCATTGTGATCTTAGAGTTAACGTTATCACGAGAGGTGAGGGTAGCGTCAAGCTCCATTTCACCGATAATGTTACGCAAAGTGGTAGCTGTAAGGTTTTCAATAGCAGCCATAGGTCTTTCAACACCATAAGTGAAAAGCTTAGCGTTTGTAATCTGGAAGAACACAACCGTGTCAATCTGCATGGTTACGTTATCCTTGGTGATAACCGGCTGAGGCTTGAAGTCTGCAACCTGTTCCTTAATAGATACCTTCTTAACAACTCTGTCAATGATAGGGATGATAAGGTGAGGGCCGGTGTGAAGCTCTTTGTTGAAAGCGCCAAGTCTTTCAACAACGTAAACCTGTGCCTGAGGCACGATTTTAAAGTTCGCAATAATCAAAATAAGTATAAGCAAAATAATGCCAACAATAATGAATTCCATATAAATACCTCCGAATAATCAATTTTTCAAAGAAACGATGAGCTTTGCACCATCAATATCTTCCACTACAACAATGCTGTCCTTTGCAATCTCGCTTCCGTCAAGGCTTCTTGCCATCCACGAAACACCTGCAATCGTTGCTCGTCCTGTTGAACGGGCATTGTTAATTTCTTCGGTAACAACAGCAGTCTTGCCAAGGTTAATGTCAACGTTGGTTCTTGAACGCTTACCCAGTATCTTTCGCACAAAAGGTTTTGTGAAAATCAACAGCAAAGCCGTAACTGCTGCAAACACCGCAACCTGCGCCCACAGTGGTGCGTTCAGACACGCCAGAATAAGCGAGACCAGCGACGCAACAGCGAACCATATCGAAACCATCTGAACTGTTGAAACTTCCGCTATGATTGCAACTTCAAGGACAATTCCACAAAGCACAACCATTACATAATCCATACGCATAACCTCCTTTTGTTATGTGTTAAAATTATATCATATATCAGTTTAAATTGCAACAGTGTTAAAGTAAATAATGGTTATAATTCAAATAAGCTCTTCTTCAGTTTGCCTATTGTAAAAAACACGGTTTTATGATATACTAATCATGTATTTTTAATTTGGAGTATTATTGCGAAAAATCAGTTTTTTGCTTTTCTATAACCATAAAACCCACAACGAAACGGGGAAGATTTGAATGAAAAAATGGGTCGTTTCAATGCCCAATCAAGAAAAAGTAAATAACATAACCAAGCGCACCGATTTAGGCAGACTTATTGCCGAAGTCATGGTAGCAAGAGGGTACAGCGATATTGACGACCTTGCCGCATTTTTCAATAACGAGGAGCTTAGCGACCCCTTTCTTCTTTTAGACATGTCAAAGGCTGTCAAGGTTATTAACGAGGCTGTCGAATCGGGCGAGCTTATCTGCATCTATGGTGACTATGACTGTGACGGCGTGACCTCAACCGCAGTTCTGCACAACTACTTAAGCGCAATGGGCGCCAACGTCTGCGAGTATATACCCGAGCGTGAAGAAGGCTATGGCCTCAACATTAAAGCCATCGACGAGATTAAGGCCAACGGCGTTTCTCTTATAATTACCGTCGATAACGGCATTTCCGCTATCGAAGAGGCTAAATACGTTGCCGAATGCGGCCTCAAGCTTGTCATTACCGACCATCACCAGCCCCAGTCCGAAATACCTCAGGCTCTTGCAGTTGTCGACCCGTTCCGTCCCGGTTGCCCCTCACCCTTTAAAAATCTTGCGGGTGTAGGCGTTGTGTTAAAACTCTGCGCCGCCCTCGATTACGGCAACTACGACATGGTCCTTGAACAATATGCCGACCTTGTTGCAATCGGCACCATTGCCGACGTTGTGCCCTTGGTCGGTGAAAACCGAACCATCGTTTCCTACGGTCTGGCACAGCTTAAAAACACCGAAAACTACGGCTTGCTCTCTTTGCTTCAGGGCAACTGTGTCAATATGGATAATATTACTTCAGGCGTTGTTGCGTTTTGCATCTCTCCCCGAATCAACGCCGCAGGCCGCTTCGGCTCACCCATAACAGCTCTCGAAGCTCTTATTACCGAAGACGAATCAGCCGCCGAATATTCAAACGAGCTTTGCCGTTTAAACGACCTTCGCAAATCCTGCGAGTGTGACATTGTCAGCGACATAAAGGCGCAAATTGCCGCCAATTCCGAAATTCTTAACGAGCGTGTTCTGATCGTTTCGGGCAAGGGCTGGCACCACGGTGTTATAGGCATCGTCGCCTCTAAACTGTTAGAGGAATATGAAAAGCCGGTGGTTGTCCTTTCAAGCGACGATGACGGAATTTCCCGCGGCTCTGCACGCAGTATGCCCGGCTTCAACATCTTCAAATGCTTCGATTATTGCAAGGATTTGATGATAAAATACGGCGGCCACGAATGCGCAGGCGGCCTAACCATCGAAGATAAAAACATTCCTGCTTTCCGCCAAATGGTTAGTGAATATGCAAAAGCAAACCACGATTCGATGCCTAAGCTTTCTGTTGTTGCCGATAAGCTTTTGCGCGGCGCTGATATTAGTGTCCCTTTGGTCGAGGAGCTTTCAAAAATCGAACCTTTTGGCACCCTGAACACCGAGCCTATTTTCGCTCTTTCAGGTGCCGAGATACGCTCTGTTATCCCTCTTAAAAACGGCGAACACACCAAGCTTGAAATATCCTACGACGGTGTTAAGACATATGCTTTAATGTTCAAAGCCAAAACCGCCGAGCTGCCTTACAAAGCAGGTGATAGGGTAGACCTTATGGTAAACCTCAGCGTAAATGAATTTAAAGGCGCAAAAAGTGTTTCATTAAAGGTGATCGACTCCCGCCTTCACGGTGTTAAGCAGGAAAGATATTTCGCCGCTATGGACGCTTATGAGCGCTTTGCAAGAAACGAAGACCAGCCTAAAGAGGTTCTTGCAAAGGGCAACCCCACCCGCGAAGAACTTGTAGCTGTTTATAAATACATAGCCTCGCTTGGCACCAAAATCAGCTTCGAGGCGCTGTACGCAAGACTTGTCTCATCCGACATGAACGCATTTAAGCTTCACATAATTGTCGAAGCCTTTGCCGATACAGGCCTTGTTACATACTCCAAGCATACCCGTTCAATCGAGATCAGCACCCCCACAGCACGTGTAGATATCGAATCGAGCGAAACACTTAAAAAACTAAGAAACCTGCTCTGAAAAGAAGGAAATTTATATGTTAAAACCTCAAAGCATTACAATAGAAAGCTTGATTGCCAAGCTCGAAAGCTCTGATAAGAATTATCAGGTCTCAAAAATCCGTTCAGCATACGAATTCGCAAACGAAATGCATAAAGAACAAATGCGCGAATCGGGCGAGCCTTACATCACTCACCCTCTTTCCGTTGCCGCTATTCTTGTCAATCTTGGCATGGATACCGACACCATTTGTGCTGCCCTTCTGCACGACGTTGTTGAAGACACCGAAGCAACACTTGAAGACCTTAAAAAACGCTTTGGCGAGGATGTTGCAAACCTCGTTGACGGTGTAACAAAGCTCGACCAGGTTGCTCTTTACTCTAAAGAAGAACAGCAGGCAGAAAATATTCGCAAGATCTTCCTTTCCATGGCTAAAGATATTAGAGTTATCATCATCAAGCTCAGCGATAGACTTCATAACATGAGAACTTTGGGTTTCCGTTCCGAAGAAAAGCGCAGGGTTGTTTCGCTTGAAACAATGAACATCTTTGTGCCGCTTGCAAACCGCTTGGGTATCCGCCAGCTTAAAGAGGAGCTCGAGGATATATCGTTCGGCTACTTAGACTCCTATGCCTATAACGAGATTGAACAGTTGCTTGAAAAGAATAAGGACGAACGAGAGGAGTTCATTCAGCTCATCAAGTCACGCATTTCGGCACGCCTTGCAACCGA
>JAZSPX010000236.1:0-6891 GCA_045537675.1 Candidatus Faeciplasma sp.
CCTTGCCGGCAATCATCTGTGCATAAACATAAGGCTCGGTCTTGTGAACGTCAGAAATCTCCTCGCGGTATGCAGGGGCGATCTTCGAATAATATTCAAATGCTCTGTCACCGTGGCCAACGAATGCTTCGGCGCAGATAATCCATGCGTTGTTGTGACAGAAAATACCTGCGTTTTCCTTATATCCGCCGGGATAGGTTGAGATTTCGCCGTATTCAACGTAATATTTTGTGAAGCAGGGGTTGTTCAAAACAAGGCCATGCTCGCAAGCAAGGTATTTATTAACGCTTTCAAGCGCTCTTAAATCCTTGCCCGATTCGTGACCGAGACCGGACAAAACTGCAAAGCCCTGCGGCTCGATGAAGATTTTACCCTCTTCACACTCGTTCGAGCCAACCTTTCTGCCAAAGTCGTCGTAAGCACGCAAGAACCATTCGCCGTCATAACCGTCACGCATGACTGCTTCACGCATCTTGGCAACGGCTTCTTCGGCAGCCTTGGCGTCCTCCTCTAACCCTTTATAACGGCAAAGCTTGATATATTCGGGAATGATGAAGGTGAACATGCAGGCAACCATTACCGATTCGGCAACCTTGCCGTCTTTCGAGGTGGTTATCTGGAAGCTTTCACCCGGGGTGTAGGAGAAGCAGTTAAGGTTTAAGCAGTCATTCCAGTCGGCACGCATGCTTAACGGCAGACCGTGAGGGCCAAGGTTGGAAGCAACACGCTCAAAGCTCTTTTTAAGGTGGTGCATCATGGGTTGAGCAAGCTCGTCGTTGTTGTCATAGGGCACCATTTCGTCCAAAATTGCAAAGTCGCCTGTTTCCTTAATATACTGCGCTGTGGAAAGGATCATCCAAAGCGGGTCGTCCGAGAAGTTCGAGCCAATGTCCATGTTACCCTTTTTGGTGAGGGGCTGATACTGGTGATAGCAGTTACCGTCGGGCAGCTGGGTAGAGGCAAGGTCGATTATACGCTCTCTTGCTCTGTCGGGAATCTGATGAACGAAGCCTAAAATATCCTGGTTTGAATCTCTGAAGCCCATTCCGCGGCCGATGCCGCTTTCGAAATAGGAAGCCGAGCGTGACATGTTAAAGGTCACCATGCACTGATACTGGTTCCAGATGTTGACCATGCGGTTAAGCTTGTCGTCGGGCGAGTCAACGCTATACTGCGACAAAAGCGAAGCCCAATAAGCCTTCAATTCCTCTAAAGCCTTGTCAGCCTTTTCGGGGGTGTTCATCTTTTCAATAAGCTCGTAAGCACGAGCCTTGTTCATGCTTCCGTCGTCGTTGAACTTTTCTTCATAGGGGTTTTCAACATAGCCCAAAATGAATACAAGCTCTTTAACCTCGCCGGCATTAAGCGAAATGCTAATTCTGTGCGAGGCAATGGGTGCCCAGCCCAAAGCGTCAGAGTTCTTTGATTTATCCTCTAACACAACGTCGGGCTTGTCAAAGCCGTTATATAAACCAAGGAACGAGTCGCGGTCGGTGTCATATCCCGAAATTTCGGCATTTGCATGGAAGAATGCAAAGTGGTCGCGGCGCTCTTTATATTCGGTTTTGTGATAAATTGTCGAGCCGTTAACCTCAACCTCGCCGGTCGAGAAGTTGCGCTGGAAGTTTGTCGAGTCGTCGTTAGCATCCCACAAGCACCATTCAACCAAAGAATAAAGGTTGAAGTCCTTCTTTTCGCCCGATTTGTTGGTGATTTTAACCTTGTGAACCTCTCCGCTGTAACCCATGGGCACAAAATAGGTAGTAGACATCTCGATGCCGTTTTTCTCACCCGTAATTACGGTATAGCCCATGCCGTGGCGGCAGGTGTAAGCGTCCAGATCCTCTTTCACAGGGCTCCACGAGGGGCTCCATACCACTCCGCCATCGTTGATGTAATAATATTTGCCGCCCATGTCGATGGGTGCGTTGTTATAGCGGTAGCGGGTAATGCGGCGGAGGCGTGCATCACGATAGAACGAGTAGCCGCCTGCGGTGTTGGAAATAAGCGAGAAGAAGCTTTCGTTACCCAAATAGTTGATCCAAGGGTAGGGGGTCTTGGGCTGGGTAATGACGTATTCGCGGTTTAAGTCATCAAAATAACCGAATTTCATATTATTCCTCCTGAGTTCTTAAAAATATTAAACTACAAATAAATTATACATTTTCAAGGCTTGCTTGTCTATAACATTTTAATCTTTTTGAAAACTTGTGTATATTTCACCAAAAACTTGGCAACACTATGGTCAAACTGATAAAAAGGAGATGCGTTTTTAATGAAGTTTCTTGATAGAATAGCGCTGTTTTTAATCATTGTCGGAGGCATTAACTGGGGCCTTGTTGGTATTTTCAATTTTGACCTTGTGGCATATCTCTTCGGCGGCTCGGCAGCAATCATTTCAAGAATTCTGTATGTAGTAATTGCAATCTGCGCTGTTTGGTGCGTTTCGCTTTACTTCAGAAACACAAGACTTATTGAAGAGGTATAATAAAAAAGCACCCTGCGGGGTGCTTTTTGCATGAGGAAAGGTGGTTAACGGATGATTTTCAGCACTAATGGCTTACCGAGCTCCTTACATTTGTTTATTACGTATTTTGTTCCACGAGATTTGCCGTCCCAAATAGCAAGCACGACGTCGGCTAGTGCAACAATTTCATCGTTACGCTTTAATGGTGCAGCTCTGCCATAGCGGTCATAATCGGGGCGGATAACGGTAATTTTCATATTGTGCTTCTTTGCAACATCTTCTGCACACTTATCAATTCCTTTTGCGCCGCCGCTAATAATTTCGTCCGTTCCCTGCGGAAGGTAATCCTCGAGATTATTTATGCTAAGGTTGCGTGAGCCAATTACTGCCGTTTTCATGTTTAACCCCCTTTAAGTTGTTTTTTAATATTATAACCTAATACAGGTTAAAAATCAATACTCCAAAACAGGTTAGATATAATAATTATATAACTTTACAAGGGGTGAGAAGATGTATCAGCGAATAAGGGACTTGCGTGAAGACCGTGATTTAAACCAGACACAGGTTGCCAAAATGCTCGGTATGTCTCAAACCGGATATTCAAAATACGAAACAGGAGAGAATGATATTCCCACCTCGATATTAATTAAGCTTGCAAGATTTTATAACACAAGCATAGATTACCTTTTAGGTGAAACCGATAATAAAAACAGATATTGATAAGCACCCTGCGGGGTGCTTTTTGTTTTACCTCGGTAAGACATAAAATAATAACCCCCATCGATTTCTCGATGGGGGTTATTATTGTTACAAAGCTTAGCAAACCTGAAGAAATTCGGTTCTGCCGTATGGCAAAGAGAGAAAATACACAAAATTCGGGGCTTTGCCTCGAATTTTGCTCCTTAATTGGCGCAGGAAGCAAACAACATTTGCTTCCGTGAACGCGAGTGCAGCCAATGCAGGAGGGGATAATTTAAGGGGAACCCGCTCGGGGTTCCCCTTAAAAGATCATATCAAATTAACTTCTGGGGTCATCCTTAATTCCACGCTTAACATAAGTTGTGTGGAGGAGTTCGTGAGCCTTGTGAGAGCCGGGCTCGCCCAAGAATTCCTTATAGAGTTCCTGGATAGCAGGGTTCTCGTGAGACTTTCTGATGGGAGCGTTCTTATCGAGGTTGTAAAGAACGGAAGCACGCAAAGCCTTGATGTCAACGGTGTTACGAACGTAACCGGGCTGCTGGGGCTGACCGCCGCCGTTTACACAGCCTCCGGGGCATCCCATGATTTCGATGAACTGGTAATCAGCTTCGCCCGAAACGATCTTGTTCAAAAGCTCTCTTGCGTTAGCAAGGCCGGAAACAACAGCAACCTTAACAGTTAAGCCTGCAACTTCATAGGTCTTTTCCTTAATGCCAGCAGTGCCTCTTACGTCAACAAAGTCAACGTTGGGCAAGTTTTCACCGGTGAGGGTTTCAACTGCGGTTCTTAAAGCTGCTTCCATAACACCGCCGGTAGCACCGAAGATAACGCCTGCGCCTGTGTGGAGGCCCAAAGGTGCGTCGAATTCTTCGTCGGGCAATGTGGTGAACTGAATGCCTGCACGGTCGATCATTCTTGCAAGCTCACGGGTTGTGATTGCATAGTCAACGTCGGGTACGCCTGCACCGTTTTCGTCATCTCTGCCGATCTCGAACTTCTTAGCGGTACAAGGCATAACAGATACTACTACGATGTCCTTAGGATCCCAGCCCATCTTTTCAGCATAATAGCTCTTAGCGATAGCGCCGAACATCTGCTGAGGAGACTTACAGCTGGAGAGGTTTTCGGTAAGTTCGGGGAAGTAGTGCTCGCAGTACTTAACCCATCCGGGAGAGCAAGAAGTGATAAGAGGCAACTTGCCGCCGTTCTTAACTCTGTCAAGGAACTCGTTAGCTTCTTCCATAATGGTAAGGTCAGCTGCAAAGTTAGTGTCAAATACCTTTTCAAAGCCGAGTCTTCTAAGTGCTGCAACCATCTTACCTTCAACGTCGGTACCGATTGCCATTCCGAATTCTTCGCCCAAAGCTGCACGAACTGCAGGAGCAGTTTCAACGATCACGTGCTTGGTGTTGTCAGCCAATGCTGCAAATACGTCAGCGGTGTTGTCCTTTTCAGCCAAAGCGCCGGTGGGACAAACAGCGATACACTGACCGCAGGATACACAAGAGGTGTCGCCCAAGCCAAGGTCGAATGCAGAGCCGATGTGGGTCTTAAAGCCACGTTCGTTAGCGCCGATAACGCCGATGCCCTGAGTCTTTTCACAAACAGCCGAGCAACGACGGCACAAAATGCACTTGTTGTTGTCTCTGATCATGTGAGCAGCAGTTTCGTCGATGTCGTACTTAACAACAGCACCGTCGAACTTGCCTTCGTTGTCAACCTTCATGTCACGGCAAAGCTTCTGCAATTCGCAGTTGCCGCTTCTTACACAGCTTAAGCACTTTCTTTCGTGGGTGGAGAGAATGAGTTCCAAGGTCTGACGGCGAGCCGCAATAACCTTAGGAGTGTTAGTGTAGATTTCCATACCCTCGGTAACGGGGTATACGCAAGCTGCAACAAGTCTCTTAGGACCCAAAGCGGGGCCTCTCATTTCAGCTACTTCGGTAACGCAGATACGGCATGCGCCGATTTCGTTGATTTCCTTAAGGAAGCAAAGAGTGGGGATTTCCACGCCTGCAATTCTGGTTGCTTCGAGGACGGTAGAGCCCTTGGGAGCTTCAATAGGTAAACCGTTTACCTTAATGTTTAACATATCCATAGTCCATACCTCCTTTTATTAATTCTTAACAATAGCCTTAAACTTACATGCACCAACGCAAGCACCGCACTTAACGCACTTATCGGTGTCGATTTCAAGAGCGGGAAGCTTCTTGCCGGGAGCTATGTAATCGGTCTTGGAAATAGCACCTGCAGGACACTGTCTTGCACACATGCCACAACCAATACACTTGTCCTTAATGATCTCATACTTAAGAAGATCCTTACATACGCCTGCAGGGCACTTCTTGTCAACGATATGAGCCAAATATTCATCTCTGAAGAACTTGATGGTGGAAAGAACAGGGTTAGGAGCTGTCTGACCCAAGCCGCAGAGGGAGTTTTCCTTGATGTAGTAGCAAAGCTGTTCGATAGCGTCGAGGTCTTCAAGTGTTGCCTTGCCGCTGGTTACCTTGTTAAGCATTTCAAGAAGTCTCTTTGTACCGACACGGCAGGGTGTGCACTTACCGCAGGATTCATCAACTGTGAATTCCAAGAAGAACTTAGCCATGTCAACCATACAAGTGTCTTCGTCCATTACGATAAGACCGCCCGAACCCATCATGCAGCCGATTGCTACGAGGTTATCATAGTCAACCTGAGTGTCGATGAGGCTTGCAGGGATACAACCGCCGGAAGGACCACCTGTCTGAGCAGCCTTGAACTTCTTGCCGTTGGGAATGCCGCCGCCGATCTCCTCGATAACGGTACGGAGAGTTGTACCCATGGGTACCTCAACCAGACCAGTGTTGTTGATCTTACCGCCTACTGCGAATACCTTTGTACCCTTGGACTTCTCGGTACCCATAGCAGCGTGCCACTCAGCACCATTCAGGATGATCTGGGGGATATTGGCATAAGTCTCAACGTTGTTGAGAACTGTGGGCTTGTCGAACAGACCCTTTACAGCAGGGAAAGGAGGACGGGGACGGGGCTCGCCTCTGTTACCCTCGATAGAGGTCATCAGAGCTGTTTCCTCGCCGCATACGAATGCGCCTGCGCCGAGTCTGAGACCCAGACGGAAGCTGAAGCCTGTACCGAAGATGTTGTCGCCGAGCAGACCCTGCTCCTCAGCCTGGTCGATAGCCTTCTGGAGACGTCTTACAGCGATGGGGTACTCTGCACGAACATATACATAGCCCTGGTTAGCGCCGATAGTGTAACCAGCGATAGCCATAGCCTCGATAAGAGCATGGGGGTCGCCCTCAAGAACGGAACGGTCCATGAACGCACCTGGGTCGCCCTCGTCAGCGTTACAGCAAACGTACTTCTGATCTGCGTCCTTAACGAGGTCCTTAGCGAGCTGCCACTTGCGTCCTGTGGGGAAGCCTGCGCCGCCTCTGCCTCTCAGACCGGAGTCAAGCAGGCAGTTTACAACATCGTCCTGGCTCATGGTTGTCAGAACCTTGTAGAGAGCCTGATAACCGTCACGAGCTATGTACTCATTGATATTCTCGGGGTCGATAACACCGCAGTTACGCAGAGCAACACGCTGCTGCTTAGCGTAGAATGCTGTCTCACCTAAAGATTTAATACCATTGTCTGTTACAGTCTCATCATATACAAGTCTTGTAACAATACGGCCCTTTAATAAATGTTCTGAAACGATTTCAGAAACATCTTCAGGC
>JAZSPX010000176.1:0-34556 GCA_045537675.1 Candidatus Faeciplasma sp.
TGGGCGACAAGACCATGATCTTCCGTCTGGCGGATGCCGCCATGTATACGGACATGAACAAGGATTGTCATAACCCCGTCATTGACCGCACCATCGCCCTGCATAAGATGATCCGCCTGTTCACCCTGGCGGGCGGCGGCGAGGCCTATTTGAACTTCATGGGCAACGAGTTCGGCCACCCCGAGTGGATAGACTTCCCGCGTGAGGGCAACGGCTGGAGCTATCACTATTGCCGCCGCCAGTGGAACTTGGTTGACGACCACAACCTGCGTTACCACGAGCTTAACGACTTTGACAAGGCAATGATAAACCTTGTTAAAAGCGAAAACCTGTTGGCCAAAGAAAGCGTCAACCGCTGGCTTCATCAGCATGACAAGGTTATAATCTACTCTAAGGGCAGCGTGACGTTTGCATTTAACTTTAACCCCACCAATTCGTTCGAGGGGTACTTTGTACCGACCGAGACCGAGGGGGACTATAAGGTCGTTCTTTCAAGCGACGACGGACAGTTCGGCGGCTTCTCGAGGGTTGATACCTCGCTTAGATTTAAAGCACGCAAAACACCCGACGGCAGATGCGGCTTTATGTGCTATCTGCCCACACGCACGGCAATCGCTTTTAAGCGCATACCCGGCAGGGCTAAAAAGAATTAACAAACAAAAAACGGCGGACAAGCAGTCCGCCGTTTTTAATTATTATCCACTTATTCAAGCACGAATTTTGCGCCGTTTTGTGTAAGGCTTGTCGAGCCTATCCATGCCATAAACTCGCCGCTTTCGCTGACAAAGTTCATGTCTGCATCATAGAATCTTAACATCGGCTCGGTGATCTCAAACGAAACCGTCTTTTCCTCGCCTGCTTCAAGGCTTATTTTCTCAAGTCCCTTAAGCTCTCTTACAGGGCGCACAACGCTGCCCTTAATGTCTCGAATATAGAGCTGAACAGGCTCGAAAACGGGCATATCGCCGTTGTTTTTAACGGTTACACTTGCAACAATTCTGCCGTCCTTTGTCAGCTTGTCGCTTGTAAGGGTAACGGGCGAATACTCAACCTCGCAATAAGATATGCCATAGCCAAACGGGTAGAGCGGCACGTTGGGGCAGTCCATATAGTTCGAGGCAAAGGGCACGAACCTGTCGGTATCGGGCTTGGGTCTGCCTGTTGTAAATGCCGCATAGCTTATCGGCAGCTGACCCGTTGTGTAGGGCATACTCATCGAAAGTCTGCCCGAGGGGTTGACCTTGCCGAACAGAATGTCTGCAACGGCGTAAGCGCCGTGTGTGCCGGGCAGCCAAGCCTCTACCAAAGCGTTGGATTTTTGTGCTACTTCGGGCAAGGCAAGAGGTCTGCCGCCAAAGAGGACGGTGACAACGTTTTTGTTGACCCCGTAAACTGCGTCAAACAAATCGCGGTGAGGTTTGCAAAGTGTAATGTCGGCAACGCTCAACGATTCGCCTGTTCTCGTCTGATTTTCACCAAGCGCAAGCAAAACAACGTCTGCCGATTTTGCAGCTTCAAGCATTTCATCGCTTATTTCATCACAGGTAAAGAAGCTAACGTCAGCATCGCCATAAAGCTCGCTGATTGCCTGCTTAAGGGTAACTGTCTTGTCCTTGTCAACAAACATCGCCCACGAGCCTGTGATAAGGTTATCACCTGCCAATGCGCCTGCAACAACGATTTTCTGGGTTGTTTTAAGAGGGAGCGCCCCTTCGTTCTTAAGCAAAACTGTTGTCTCCTCGGCGGCGCGGCGAGAAAGCTCTAAATGCTCGCGGCACATTAAAACTTCCTTTTCGCCTTCAACCGATGCGTCCTTATAAGGATTTTCAAAGAGGCCCAAATCGTTCTTAAGCTCTAAAACTCGCATAACGGCTTCGTCAACAAGCTTAACGTCAACCTCGCCGTTGTCAATCATTTCAGTCAGATATTCAACATAGCAACGGCTTACCATGTCGATATCGCAACCGGCTTCAATCGCCTTTTTAGCGGCATCACGGTGGTCAAGCGAGGTCGTGTGCGGAATGGTTTCCTGAATTGCGCCATAGTCCGAAATTACAACGCCCTTAAAGCCCATTTCGTCACGCAGAATGTTGCGCAAAAGCTTTTTGTTTGTCGAACAAGGCTTGCGGTCGATGGTATTAAACGCTGTCATAACCAAAGCAACACCTGCATCAACAGCGGCCTTATAGGCAGGCAGGTAATCTTCATATAAAGTGTGCTCGCTTATCTCGGTTACGTTATAGTCACGGCCTGCAACAGCGGCACCATAGGCAGCAAAGTGCTTGACACAAGCGGCAACCTTGCCCTTGTCCTTAAAGTTTTCACCCTGGAAGCCCTCTACCTCGGCTCTTGCCATCTGACAGTTAAGCCAAACGTCCTCGCCTGTCGATTCCATAACTCTGCCCCAACGGCTGTCTCTTACAAGGTCAACCATCGGCGAGAAGGTAACGTGTATACCTGCAACCGCTGCCTCTTTACCTGCGGCCGAGCAGATTTCTTTTGCAAGGCTTGGGTTAAAGCTCGAGCCTATTGCGATCGGCACAGGGAAGCCTGTTTTATAGCCGTGAATAACGTCGAGCATAAAGAGTGCGGGAATGTGATGAGGCTGTGTTGCCATCATCTTATCCTGCAATTCAATAAGGTGCTTGGCTCCGTGCTCGCTAAGCAAGCTGCCAACCTTGTAGGGGCGGTCGGCAGGCATTTTTTTAAAGCTCATTGCAGGGCCTGTATAAACTTCTACGTCGCCCAAAAATTCGCCGTAAAGCTGAACAAGCTGCAAAACCTTTTCCTCTACGGTCATGTCGTTAAGCAAAGCTTCAAGTTTAATCTTTTCCATGGTGTCCTCCATATAAACGAATAAAATAATATATCCATAACAAGTATACACCAAAACCGCCCTGTAAGCAATAGAAATAACACATAATTTAATGTTTAATATTTTTATATGTTGCACAAAAGCGGAGCCGACATAATTTTGGCTTGGCTGTATAAATCCCCTCGTTTGACAAATAATAACCCCATAAATTTGATTTAAAGGAGATTTATATAATGAAAGCCACAGGAATTGTTAGAAGAATTGACGACCTTGGGCGTGTTGTTATTCCCAAAGAGATCCGCCGCACCATGCGCATCCGCGAGGGCGACCCGCTTGAGATTTACACCAACAGCGAGGGCGAGGTTATCTTCAAAAAATACTCCCCCATCAACGAGCTGTCTGAATCTGCCGCCTCTGTTGCCGAGGTTATTCACAAGCTTGGCAATGCACCCGTTGTCGTTTTTGACAGAGACCACGTTGTTGCCGTCTCGGGTGTTTCTAAGCGAGAGTTCAACGAACGCCGCATTTCACAGGGGTTAGAGGAGATTTTAGAGCTTCGCAAGTCGTGGCAGTTCACGGGCGAGGGCAAGCCCATCATGCCTGCCGAGGGGATTTCCCGCCATGCGCTTGCAATCAGCCCTATTGTTGTTTCGGGCGATATTTCGGGTGCCGTCTGCTTTTTGGCAAACGACTCGTCGGCAAAGGGCACACAGCTTCACCTCACCCTAAGCCAGACTGCCGCAATGTTCCTTTCACGCCAGTTAGAGGCTTAGGATTTGACATCGTCCGCCAAAGCTATTATACTATAATGTAATAACATTCTGACTTGAAAGAGGCGACACGAAATGACAACAACAGTAACCCTTAGTCCATGCTTAGACAAAACAGTTTCCTGCGAGAGGTTTGACGTAGACTCGATGAACCGTGTCGAGCTTTTAAGTCTTGACATTGGCGGCAAGGGAATTAACGTCAGCCGTGCGCTTAAGCGTTTGGGGCTTAAAACAAAGGCGATAGGCTTTAACTTCTCGGGCGGTGAGATGATTGAAAGAACGCTCGAGCGCGAGAATATCCCTCACGACTTCATTAAGTGCGAGGGTGATTTGCGCATTAACCTTAAAGTGTTCGATAAATCTCGTCACAACACCATTGAAATAAACGAAAAAAGCGCATTCGTCGCCAATGAGCACCTTGCTGAATTCACAGAATCCTTCGTTCGTGCCGTTCGCAAAAGCGATAATTTGGTGCTTACGGGCAGCCTGCCGCAGGGCATGCCTGCTGACATTTATAAGACCCTTGGCGAGCTTGCAAAGCGTGAAAACCCCGAAATTAAGCTGATTTTAGACGCACAGGGCGAGGTCTTGTTAAAAGGGCTTGAAGCCGAGCCGTTTATGATAAAGCCGAATTTATTCGAGCTTGAGGCCACCTTTGGCGTTAAGCTTGAAACCACCGAGGATATTATTTCGCTTTGCCGAAAAATTATTGCAGATTACAAAGTCGAGGTCGTGCTTGCCTCGATGAGTGCAAAGGGCGCTGTACTTGTAACGAAAGATGAAGCCATTTTCCGCGAGGCAGTTAAGGTAGAGGTCAAAAGCACCCAAGGCGCCGGAGATTCGATGGTTGCGGGTGTTTGCCTTGCAATGAACAAGGGGCTGTCTTTAAACAAGGCACTTGATTATGCTGTTTGCTGTGCCGCAGGCGCAATAAGCGGCGTTGGCACAAGCTTTTGCGACTTGGACAGACTTAACGAACTTCTTGAAAGATAAAAAACACCCACAAGAGTTAATCCTCTTGTGGGTTGAATTTTTATGTTTACTTATCTTCGTTTCCCAAACGCTCTTTTTCAGCCTCGAGCATCTTAATAAGGTCGTCGATTCTTGAAGCCGAGAGGTTTTCAAAGTCGATGGATTCCTTCTTCTTAACTTCTTGAGAGTCGATGGTGAGCTTAACAAACGGCTCGTCGCCTGCGTCGGGCAATTCTTCCTTCGCCTTAGGCTCTGCCTTGATCTCTATCTCGTCATCAATCGTGATCTTGTCCGAGGTGAACGCAAGCTCACGCTCGGGTTTGCGCTCGGTCTTGTCAGATTCAAACGCAAGCTTAAAGGTGCTGTCTGTATTCTTGGGCTCGTCGCTTGCTTTTCTGATAGAGCCAATCTCTGCCTTCGGCTTAACAGCGTCACGCTCGGGCATCTTGTCAAGATAGCCTTCTTCCAGAACAAACTTCTTCTTTTGATTTTCGCTTATGTTCTTCTGCAAATTCTCCTGGTTCACGGGCTTTTCAATAACAGGGGTCTTTTCCTTCTTCTTTTTAAGCGAGATAATGAACATCGTTACCTCGTAAATAAGAACGAGCGCACAAGGAATGATTACAACTGTGAGCATGCCTGCTTTAGAGGAAGCAAACTTTACAACCGAGCCGAAGAACTTGCTGTAAGTCTTGGCAACACCGATTATGTCACTTTCGCCCACACCCCACTTTTCCTCTGCCGGGGCGTTGTCATATTTAACGATATATCTTGTTTCGGTCGTGCCCTCAGGGGTAATGATGTCTTCAGTTCCTAAAAAGCCAACAACGGCAAGCTGACCGTCGATACTGCAAAGGATAACGTTACCCTCTCGCTGGGGGAATTCCCCCTCTTTAACAAAGACAGCAGAGCCGCCCTGAATTCTGGGGTCCATTCCGTCGCCGTTCATTATGTAAACTCTATATCCAAAAAGCGAGGGCGCCGAGTTAGCGTCTTTAAAAATGCCGAACAAAACAAAGGTGCCGATAATTGCGATTATTAAGATGAAAAGAACTATCGCTCCGACTATCTGAATCCATGAGCGTTTTTTTGTGCTTTCGTGAAACATTAATTTTACCGTCCTTTCTTAAGGGAAATGACCCTTATCTCAATATATATGTCTAAAACTCGAAATTAAAACTACTTATAGAATGATTATAGCACATATTTTCAAATATAGCAAATACTTTTGTGATGTTTTCTGACAAATATTTTAAGTTTGATTTGTTGACAAAAACGAGAGTGTTGTATATAATGTTAGAGTACATTTGCTGGTGTAGCTCAGTTGGTAGAGCAGCGCATTCGTAATGCGCAGGTCACGTGTTCGAGTCACGCCACCAGCTCCAATAAAGGAAACCACCCAATAGGGTGGTTTGTTTTTTGGGAAAAGGCGAGAAAAAGGGCAGCGCATTCGCTGAGGCGACGACCCCCGCCGGTGGCGGATGAAGGGAGTCGGCGAAGGGAAGAAATAAGGAGAATTTCGACGGCGAACGCCGAGAAAGGCGACTATATTTCTGACCGTATATGCGCAGGTCACGTGTTCGAGTCACGCCACCAGCTCCAATAAAAACCCTCCCCTTTGCTTTTTGGGGAGGGCTTTTTTGTGCCCGTTGACTTGAATGCCAATTTATGTTATTCTTGGGTTGTAAAAGCAAGCGTGGAGGTGCGAACAATGAAAGAAAAGCACACTTTGAAGCATCCAAACGAGAATAGCAAAAAATCATCAGTTATAAACATTTTATTTTATGTAATAATCGGTGGGCTAACCGTTTTTACACTTTTGGTGGTCTCACTAATTGTTTTAATTATCATATCTCGCACGGTACATCAATAGGTCTAATAATACCCTCCCCCTGAAAAGCCAAGGGGAGGGATTTTTTACGCCTTTTTAAATTTTGGCACTGCCTTTTTGTATATTAAGTCAACGATCAGCCAGCCAAGCAAGCCTGCAACAAAGCCGCAAACCAGTCCGCCGATGACGTCGGTGGGGTAGTGCACCATTAAATAAATGCGCGACATGCCCATTAAAACGCTGAACACAGCGCAGGGGGCAATCCACTTTTTGCCCATGACGAAGCAGAATGCCGTCATCGTTGCTGCCACAACGTTTGTGTGGCCCGAGGGGAAGGAGAATTCGCTCATTTCGGGGCCGCCTGCTGCAAGCCACCAGTTGTAAAAGTCCTCAACTCCGCTTAAATAGGGCCTTGGGCGTGCTACCAACGGCTTTACCGAAAGATTTACAACTATCCAGCCAAGGATTATTGCCGCAAGTACGCAAACGCCTGCTTTTCTTGTTTTTTTAAAGAACAAAAGCACGATGCCGAAGATTATGCAGGGTATGCCTTCCTCGCCAAAAAGGGTGATGAATTTAAAGAACGGTGTGAAAAACCAGTCTGCCAGAACGGCAAGGCTGTGGAAGAATTCTAAAATGGCATGGTCGAAGCCTGCAAAAACCTCGTTAAGCCAAAGTGCAAATGCTGACATATTCTATCCTCCGTTATATGTTCGCTTTAAAGATGTCTTCAGCTACCACACGATAGGCAGGCTCATACGCCTGTCTATACTCCTCGCTGTGCGAGACCATGGGGTAACCCGCCTTGGCGTAATCCTCCAAATAAGCGTTAAGCTCGGTTATGTCAAATCTGAAAACGCCCTCTTTGCAGAGGTCTTTTAAAAGCTCGAGTGCCTGTAAAAACTCGTCCATATCGCTGTTTTTAACCTGGGAGGAGGCAACAAACGCCGCAAAAAGCTTGTCCATCTCAACTCCGTTGGGGTCAAGAGCTGCAAGGTTCACCCTTGCCATGCCAAGACCGATGGGTTCGATAAGCGGGGCAGTTTCACGCGGGCGGGTTTCCTGATATTCAGCTTTTAAATATTCATATGCCTTGTCTCTATCGGCAATTAAGTGCCCCGGGCCAAAGCACGCCTGATAAACAAGCTTTACAGCGTCGCGGGGGCGCATTTTTGCGTGTTTCAGCGCATTGGTGAGCAATGCACTTTTAACGGTTAACAGTCTTTCAGTCATAAAGCCACCGCCTTTATTTACGGAAGCTTGAAGCCGAAAACTGCGAGATTCCGTATCCCGAATCGTTATCAATAAATACAAATGAAATATCGAACTCTGTCCCGTCGTTTAATGTAACAATGCCGCCAAGCACCAAGCGCTTGCCATCAACGCTGCTGTGATAATAAGACGACTCGATACTGTTATAAAAAATCTTATAAAGCCCTGTAGACAAATCAGCCCCTAAATTTGCAGACTCCTCGGTAAACTTTTGCATATACTCAGCATCAATAGGCGACTCGGGGTGCACGTAAGAAACGGCACCTTCATAGTCGCCATTGCTAAGGCACAAAAGCAATTCGTTTGCCTGGGTTTTAGCTTCATCGGTCGGTATGCACGCCGCCATTAAAACGACAACCGCCAGCAAAGCAAACGCTACAGCACATTTTCTTAACAACGACTTCATTATACGCACTCTCCCTGCCAAATTTATAATTAAATTATAGCAAACTGTTGAAATTTGTCAACGGTAGGGGGCGGCGTGCCGAAGGCGCGCTTGCCGTTAAGGCAAGCAGGGCCAAAAGGCGTGGCGCCCCGGTCACGCTCCACCGCCTTCGCCCAGCCTCTTCAAGGCGCGCTACGGCGACGTCGCTTGTTATTTTTGGGCAAAATAAAAACGCCGCGGTTACTACCACGACGATTTAAGTGGAGCGGATTACGAGGCTCGAACTCGCTACCTCCACCTTGGCAAGGTGGCGCTCTACCAGATGAGCTAAATCCGCAAAATATTGGTGCCTCCGGTCGGAATTGAACCAACGACACGGGGATTTTCAGTCCCCTGCTCTACCAACTGAGCTACAGAGGCAGACCCAATAAGCATGTCTCTTTTTCAAGAAAAAGAGTGGCGACCCGAATCGGGCTCGAACCGACGACCTCTAGCGTGACAGGCTAGAGTTCTAACCAACTGAACTACCGGGCCAAAGATGGTGGGAACAATAGGGCTCGAACCTATGACCCCCTGCTTGTAAGGCAGGTGCTCTCCCAGCTGAGCTATGCTCCCATCTCTCAGCCGCCCTCAACAGGCGACTTTGATATTATAACTAATCTATTTGAATTTGTCAACACTTTTTTAAAAAGTTTTTCAGGTTTTTCAAAACTTTTTTCTTTTAAGGCTCACTTTCCGTTATTGCCTTAACAATTCTTTCAAACATGGGCAACGCCTCGTCAAAATTCTCTTGCATTGCCTCTTCGCTTGTCGATAAAAGCTTTGCGGGCTGACGCATGCCGATGTAGACACTTTCGGGCATAGCTTCCCACTTCAGCTTTTCACGGGTAAGGGCGCAGTTTAAAAGCATGCCTTTTTCAGTAAAACGTGCGTTATCGGGATAATCCGTTCTAAAATCATGCATAATAAAGTCGTTTTCACAGTCCGAAATAAGCATGATATTCTCGCCCATCTGAAGCTGGCTCATAAGCTGTGCCTGGTTAGAGGTTACTGTGTTCGGGTCGGAATAGTCGGTGGAGATGTTATATACCAGAACATAAACCTCTCCGTCGCCGTTAAGGTCGTCACAATAACCTTCTAAGAAAGATTCAACCTCTTCGGAGCGATAATAAAGTGCATCGTCATAAGAAAGCACCAGCACGGTCAAATCGGGCTTGGTTTTAAACATAGCGTCGAACATTATATAGCCGAATGCAACCACGCAGAAAGCGATGAAAACGATAAGCCACTTTGAACGGTACCAGATGTTGGCCAAAGTCTCGCCAAACGAAAGCTTGGTTTCAACCTTTTCTTCCTCTCTAACTACGTCCGAGGATTCGATAACGCCCTGCTTAAGCTTCATCAGCTCAATCTTGCGGTCGTTTAAAGTCTTTTCATATTCTTTTTTTGCCCGAGCCTGCGCTTTTTCACGCTCGGCGTCAAGTCTTGCGCGTTCTTCAATCTCTCGCTTTTGTCTTTCATAAAGCTCGCGCTCAAAATCTATATCCTCTTGCGGGAGGACCTTTTTTTCATTGTTATCCATTTCAGTCTCCTTAAGCTAAGGCTGTTTAAGCGAAAAAGGGCGTGAACCCCACACCCCTCAACCAATATTATATCACATTGTTTTTAAAAATCAAGTGCGCAATTAATTCGGGCGCCGTGCGAAGGGCGCGGCGAAGCCTGTGCCCGAGCGTGGCGCCCTTCTTCCACTTAGCCCCTATTGCTAAACGGCAAAAAACATGATATAATAAATTGAAACAAAAATTAATTTGAAAGGACGGATTCCACACATGAAAATTACCCTGAACCCCGACAAGGAAATTGTAAAAACCATTAAGGACGGACTGAAGCGCACAGGCGGCTATTGCCCTTGCAGACTGGAAAGAATTGAAGAAAACAAGTGCATGTGTAAAGAATTCAAAGAACAGATTGACGACCCCGATTTTGAAGGATTTTGCCACTGCATGCTTTACTACAAGTCGAAATAAGCCGCAATAATACAATAGGTTGTTAAAATTTACAGGAGGTTTAAATTCTATGAGCGAAATTACATTAACAAAATTGAATTTTGAAGAAGAAGTTAAGGCAAGCGAATTGCCTGTTCTGGTAGACTTTTGGGCAACATGGTGCGGCCCTTGCAGAATGGTTGCTCCCGTTGTTGCCGAAATTGCTGAGGAGCTTGAAGGCAAGCTTAAAGTAGGCAAGGTCAACGTTGACGACGAGCCCGAGCTTACAAAATCCTTCGGCATTACAAGCATACCCACCCTTATGATTTTTAAGGACGGCGAGCTTAAAGAAACAACAGTTGGCTATAAGACCAAGGAAGCCCTTTTGGAGCTTGTTAATAGCTATCTGTAACACCTTAAGCGTACAAACCATATATTGAATTGAAAGCGTGAAATTGGGAAACGTTAAAAAACAGGTTTCTTAATTTCACGCTTATTTTATCTTAAAATCTTTTTACCAAGGGTTCTTGGGCTGTTTAAAGAAATTTTTCGGAGGAATGCAACATATGAAAATCGTACTTTTAACAGCCCTTGGCGTGGGAGGAGCAACCGTTCTGGGTGCTGCCATTGGGTTTTTGTTCAAACCAACCTCCCGCCGATTAAGCGATGTAATTCTGTCTATCGCCGCAGGGGTAATGCTCTCGGCGGCAATAACAGGGCTGATTCTGCCCTCGCTTGAATATAGCGGCAGATTTGCCCTTTTAACCACCGTTGCAGGTGTGTTCTCGGGGGCTGTGCTGCTTGATTTAATGAACAAGGCAGTGCCCTGCCTTTGCAAGCTCACCGGGATAGATATAACCTCCTGCCCCGAAAAGCACTCACGAATAAGCAAGGTTTTGCTGTTTGTTCTGGCAATAGCGATACATAACCTGCCCGAGGGCATTGCCGCAGGTGTGGGTTTTGGCACAGGCAACACCGCCGAGGCAATGACTGTCGCCATTGGCATCGCTATGCAGAATATACCCGAGGGCATGGTTATCATCGCGCCCATGCTTTCCTCGGGCATAAGCCGAAGGCGCACGTTTTTGGTGGCTTTCGGCACAGGGTTAATCGAGGTTGTGGGCACCTTCATCGGATATTTTGCAGTCAGCCTTTCACAGGCAGTGCTGCCCTTTGCGCTGGCGTTTGCAGGCGGCACGATGATTTACGTCATAAGCGACGAAATGATACCCGAAACGCATTTGGACGAGGGCGCCCGAGGAATAACCTATGCCTTGCTTGCAGGCTTTTGCCTGATGCTTTCGATTAGCTATTTAATGGCGTGAGATGAAAAATCACCCCGACAAGACTTCATTTGTCTGTTGGGGTGATTAATTTATCAGCTTTGCGCTTTTCTTCTTTTCACTCTGATAATTCCCATTACCGTAAAAACCGCACTTAAAAACAATAGAGATATTAAACAGATAAAGTGAACGTTTCCGTTCACATGCTGTCCCCAGTCATTAAAATTCACCTGATAGGAATTTTCGTTCGTGCCAAACAGCACGTTCGCAACACGATTTGTGAAATAATAAATCGTGCTGAAAGCTACACAAATGCCTGCTTTTAAAAAAGCATCAAAGCGCAGTGTGCAGATAACGGCAGAAAGGATAACGGGCGTGAATGCAAATAAAGTGATAAGTATTGCCGGGCCAAGCATAAACGGGTGCCAAATATGGACATTCAACAGCAGCAAAACGGTTAAAATGAAGGTCGCAGTAAAGGAGATTAAAAATTTATAGCGAGAAAGACTGCTTTTTGACAAAAAGATGGGCACAAACAATAATATATACCCCATTAAAACACCGATGCAGGCGGTTAAGAACCAAGATAAACCATTGGTATATACAGCACAGGTGAACAACAGCAGGCAAACAGACAGGTATGTCGAAACAGAAAAAACAAGCTGTTTCTTCGACCCGAAGAAATATGTAACCGTGGGAACGAACGTATAGGCACAAATCAGCGCCGCCAACACGATGAAGAACCAAGACAACGTGTGGTCTATGGCAAGGTTACAAATGAAACAAACCAAAAGCGCAACGGCATAGGATATTGTCGGGGCCCAGAACCATGCGCTGCGGATCACACGGAACTTTCGTGCTTCGTGCTTCATCTTCCTTGTGTCCGTATCGGTTGAGGCAGTAATCAATTCGTGTTCGGATATATCAAGGACACGGCAAATATCCGCAATTAAAGTAATGTCGGGGTATGATACTCCTCGCTCCCATTTGCTGATTGCCCCTTCGGTAACAAAAAGCATTTCTGCCAAGTCTTTTTGTGAATAGTTTTTCTCGGTTCGTTTGGATTTTATGAACGAACCGAATGTTTTTTTATCAGTCATATCGGTCCACCTCCGCCTAACATTCTAAGTCAAGCCCGATTATCCGTCAATGGACTGTCAAGCCACCCCTTATTTTGCTTTATTTCTTCCTGTATTTTCTTTCGATAACGGTTACATAGATAACCATTATCACAATAACCTCGAGCATGACGCCCAATGTAGAAAGCAAAATAAGCGCTGCATTGTCTGACAAGAGCGGCAAGCCCAGCAAAATAAACACAAAGCCAAAGGCGCAATAAAGCTTTGCAACAGCGCTGTTATATTTTTTCAGGTCTGTGACCTCAAACATTTCGGCGTTTGCCCAAAAGCCCATCGGCTTTTTCGAGAAAAACGAATATATGCCCAGACACACAAACAAAAGCCCGACCAAGCCCCACATTATAAACCCGATTATTCTTCCGGCCATTTGGGTCCCCTCCCGCAAAATCAGTTTGTCGGGTTCATTATATCACAACAGAGCGAAAATGAAAAGAGGGCCGCAAAACAGCCCTCTTTAAAACTTATCGCACTATGTTTTTACTTGTTAACGAATTTTACAGCAGTGCCGTAAGCAATAACCTCTGCCGCACCCTGCATGATGGCAGAGGACGCATAGCGAATGTTTACAATGGCATCTGCGCCGAGTGCTTCGGCTTCGGCAACCATTCTCTTTGTGGCGAGGGCGCGTGCCTCGTTCATCATGTCGTTATATGCCTTCAGCTCGCCGCCGACCAAGGTTTTAAAGCTTTGTGCAATGTCTTTTCCAATATGCTTTGACTGGATTGTGCTTCCCTTTACAAGCGAAAGCATTTCCAATTCTTTTCCGCCAATGTAATCAGTATTTACTAATATCATCTTCTTCACCCTTCTTTATCTCGTTAATTCTTTCTATGCAAACTTTGACCGTTACTGCCGCCAGCGCAAGAGGAATTATGCCTAAAACAAATTTCCATATGCCGCCGAGCAGGAATATTAAAAAGCCAAAGTAAACAACGTAATAAAGTATCATGATTACCGAAACAACAATCGGTGCAATCATTTTCTTGCCGTGGTTTTTCAACTTTGTCACCTCGTTAAGCTCAGTTGTGTTTTTTTAATTATACCACAACTATCACAGCAATGTAAACCCCCACCCGTTGTGCTGTTGCAGATTTGTCATAATTTTTAAAAACTCCCAAAGCGTTTAATGCTTCGGGAGTTTTTCGTGTTTATTTGTTAGGCAAAGCTTTATATCTTGCAACGGTTTCGTTGTTATAGCCTACAATGCAGCTGTTATTGTGAGCATATATTTCCAAAATTGCTGTTTTAATTTCATCCAGCTTGTCCTTGCCCATCGAAACAACCGGTCTCGGCTTCATGCCTTTAGAGGCAAGATAAAGCGAATCGGTAACCTGAATGGGAATAAACAAAACTGTGTTGGTCTGTCTGTGCTTGTAAGTCCATAAAATTTCGTCATAAGTAAATATGTAACCTGTAGCTTTGCAGAATACAAAGCTTTCGGTAAGTGTTAATCTACCCTTCATCAGCTTCTTGCTGTCAGCAGATATAAGCTGTGTAGCAGCCTGTTCCATTTGTCCGTTTGCTTCAAGCTTTTTAAGGCTTTTGTTTGCACGAATGAGCGAAGGGAGAGTTCTGCAAAGAAAAACAATAAATGCAAAGAAGCCGACAATAGGGATAATCATTAAAATAACCGTAACGATCCAATTAGGTCTAACATAGCCCGCAACAATTTTTTTACTGTCCATTTTCCATTTTTCCTTGATTTTTAAAATAGTTTCATATAAAAATTCGGGTATTGGGATAAAATCGGGGTAAATTCGCCTGCTTGACTATTTACACCCTATTAAAATCATTGATATTACCGGTCTTGCTTAATCCAACGACTTCATTGTGGGGAAGAGCAAAACGTCGCGGATCGCGGGCGAGTTGGTAAGAAGCATTACAAGTCTGTCGATGCCATAGCCAATGCCGCCTGTGGGGGGCATGCCCAATTCAAGTGCGTGCAAGAAGTCCTCGTCGGTGTGGTTTGCTTCGTCGTTGCCACTGGCAAACTGCTTTTCCTGCTCTTCAAATCTTTCGCGCTGGTCAATGGGGTCGTTAAGCTCGGAATATGCGTTACACATCTCTCTGCCATAGATGAAAAGCTCGAAGCGTTCAACATAATCGGGCTTGTCGGGCTTTCTCTTGGTGAGGGGCGAGATCTCGACAGGGTGGTCTAAAATGAACGTGGGCTGAATGAGGTGCTCTTCAACAAATTCCTCGAAGAAGAGGTTTAAAATGTCGCCCTTTGCGTGGCGAGCTTCATAGTGAACGCCCTTTTCGTCTGCGATCTTCTTAGCTTCTTCGGTGTCCTTAATTTCATCAAAGTCAACGCCCGCATACTTCTTAACAGCTTCAATCATGGTTAAGCGCTCGAAAGGCTTGCCGAGGTCGATTACAGCTTCGTTATAGGGAATAGTTGTAGTTCCGCAAACTTCCATCGCTACGTGACGGAACATATTCTCTGTCAGTTCCATCATGCCGTAATAGTCGGTGTAAGCCTGATAAAGCTCCATAAGGGTGAATTCGGGGTTGTGACGGGTGTCAACGCCTTCGTTTCTGAAAACTCTGCCGATTTCATAAACTCTGTCAAGTCCGCCAACAATAAGTCTCTTAAGGTATAATTCAAGCGAGATACGAAGCTTAACATCCTCGTTAAGGGCGTTATAGTGGGTCTCGAAGGGTCTTGCTGCGGCACCGCCTGCGTTAGAAACGAGCATGGGTGTCTCAACCTCGATAAAGTTTAAGTTATCCAAATATCTGCGGATAGATGCAATGATCTTCGAGCGTGCGATAAAGGTCTTCTTAACGTCGGGGTTCACGATAAGGTCTGTATATCTCTGGCGGTAACGGGTATCTCTGTCCTTTAAGCCATGCCACTTTTCAGGAAGCGGTGCCAGCGACTTTGACAAAAGTGTTACCTTTTTAGCGTGAAGCGAAATTTCGCCCTTGCGTGTTCTGAAAACAAAGCCTTCAACACCAACGATGTCGCCGATGTCCCACTTCTTGAATTCCTTGAACTCTTCCTCGCCGATGTCGTTCATTCTAACGTAAACCTGCATACGGTCAGAGGTGTCACGAACGTCGATAAAGTTGGCCTTGCCCATGTCGCGCCACGACATGATTCTGCCGGCAATGCGCCAAACGCCTTCGTGAATTTTTTCAAGTCCTGCGTTCAAAGCGTCAGCGTCTTCGCCTGCCTGCGCAATAACACGCGCTTCCTCAGCCTCGTAGTATTCACGGAGCTGTGCGTTTGTTGTATTAAAATCATACTTGGTAATCTCGAAGGGGTTGCGGCCCTCTGCCTTTAAGGTGTCGAGCTTTTCAAGTCTGATTCTCTTTAACTCGTTAACTGCCGCTAAATCCTCGACTTCTTCGTCAAGGGGGGCATTAGTCAAAATTTCTTCTGTCATTTTAATTCTTCCTTTATTAAAATAGGGTAATTACTTGTTGATGTCCAAAACCTCGAACTTCAGGGTGCCCATGGGTACCTCAACCTCGAACACGTCGCCAACCTTCTTTTTAAGGCAAGCCTTGCCGATGGGAGATTCGTCCGAAATCTTGTTGTTGTCGGGGTCAGATTCGGTGGAACCAACGATCTGAACTTCCATAATGTCGTCCAAATCGAAATCCTTAAGCTTAACAAACGAGCCAACGCCGACTTCGTCCAACGAAAGGCTGTCGTCATCAACGATAATTGCGTTTGCAATTACCATTTCAAGGTCAGCAATCTGAGCCTCTAACATACCCTGTTCGTTTTTAGCTTCATCATATTCTGCGTTTTCGGAAAGGTCACCGTAAGAGCGTGCCTCTTTAAGTTTATCTGCAACCTCTTTACGTCTAATCGTAACTAAGTATTCAAGCTCCTCCTGAAGCTTGTTAAAGCCGTCTCTGGACATTGTTGTTGCCTTAATAGCCATGGTCAAATCCTCCGTTTTATAAATTCGGGCGCTACTGCGCCTAATATACTAAAGTAATATTATAGCTGTTAAACAGCAAGTTGTCAAGAGGGGCAAATCATGCCAAAAACGCCCGGCCTGCAAATCAGGTCGGGCGCAAATTATGCAGCAATTTTTTCAAATTACTGTTTGTCTTTGTTCTTTCTGAGAAGAACAAGACTTTGAACGACAAGGAACACACAAATCATGGCAGCAACGGTAATGTTGGTCCACCATGCTTCGTCCAAGCCTAACGAAGAAACTATGTTCTTGATTGTGCTTAACGAAAGCACACCAAAGAAGGTTCCCACAATGTTGCCAACACCGCCGCTAAGCATTGTACCGCCGATGATAGACGAAGCGATAGCGTTCATTTCGGCACCGCTGGCATGAGAGGGCGAACCCGAGCCAACGTGCATAAAGTATACAAAGCCGCCTATACCTGCAAGCAGGCTGCACAAAAGGTGTGCCATAAACTTTGTGCGCCTAACGTTAATGCCAAGCATGTTTGCGCTTTGCATGTTGCCGCCTACGGCATAAAATCCTCGTCCAAGCTTGGACCAGCGCAAGAGAACAAACAGCAAGATTACAACAACAATGGAAACTATAACGCCGGGTTCAACGTAAGCTTTGACATAATTGCCGAGCTTGTTTACCGAGCCCATGCCGGGCACGTAAATTCTGAAGCCTTTAAGCTTCTGAAAAGCCTCGTGAGCGACGTTGAACTGCGTCGAGTTGACTATCGTCGTCATGCCCTTGGCAAAGAACATGCCCGCCAGCGACACAATGAACGGCTGAATATTCAAATAAGCAACCAGATAGCCCTGAACAACGCCGAATGCCAGACCAATGCACAAGGCAATAACCATTGCGCTGAAAACGTTACCGCCGTTATAGTCCAAATGCACAGCACAGCTCATGCAGACCAAAGCAGTCAACGTACCGACCGAGATGTCGATACCGCCGGTTATCATAACAATGCTCATGCCGCAGGACAAAATGATGAGGTAAGCGTTGTCGTTAAGAATGTTAAATAAGGTCTGAGGTTTTCTGAATCCTGCACCCAGAAATACAACAGCGCAGATATACATTACCAAAAATACTACAATTGTAATCGTCAGAAGCAGATTGGTGTCAGACAATCCGCCGACTTTTTTAAGGAGACTGTTTTTCTTATTCATATCAGTTAGCCTCCTTAACAAGTTTTGCCGACTTCTTAGCGGTTATCTTTTTCCAGAGGGCACTCATCTTCTCACGGACAACGGGTGCGCTCATAACTACTAAAATAATAACCACAACAGCCTTATAAGCGGGCAACGAGTCGGAAGCGACATTGAACTTATACAACGTGGTGGTAAGGAACTGAATAACATAGGCGCCCAGAATTGAAGCAGTCATGTTGAACTTGCCGCCGCTTAAAGCGTTACCGCCCAAAGCAACCGCCAGAATAGCGTCCATTTCAATATCCTTCGCAATAACCGAGTAGTTAATGGTGGAAATTCGGCTGACCTTAATCAATGCTGCAACTGCAACACAAAGGCCCAAAATAACATAGGTCAAAAACTTTACAAACTTGGGGTTAATGCCGTTAAGGCGTGAGGAGTCGGCGTTGATACCAACCGACTGTGTGTAAAGGCCAAGGTTTGTAAACTTAAGTACAACTGCAATTACAATCATGCAGGCGATTGCGATAAACACCGGCGTGGGAATGGGTATGCCGGGAATGAAGTTGCCGTAATAGCTAAAGCTTATTTCGTTAATAATGGGAAGCTCGTTGTTGTTTATCCATGCGGCGATTGAACGGCCTGCGGTAAACATGATGAGCGTTGCAACCATTGGCTGAATGTTAAAATAGGCGACCAACGTGCCGTTGAATGCACCAAACAGCATTGCAACAACACAGGCAACCAAAAATGCCACGATAACAGGGGCCTGCATAACCTCGGGTCTGGCTTCGCTGCCGCAAAGGACCCTGAGCATAACCGAGCCTGCAACTGCGATTGTTGCGCCCACACTAATGTCCTGTCCGCCCGAGGCTGCAGTTACCAATGTCATGCCAATGGCTAAAATAGCAAGCTCGGAAGCGTTGTTGAGGATTGTAATAAGATAGCCCGAAAGCACCGGGTCGCCGGCGTTGTTCTGGCCCAGAGTGATTTTAAAGAAGGTCGGATCAGCGATCAGATTGAAGATGACCAGAATCATTAATGCAGCAACAGGAATGAACAACTGCTGACGCACAATGCCAAGCAAAAAGCTGCGCCAATCTACCTTTTTAAGGGTTTTTGCCTTTGCCATCTCAACTGTCACCTCCCGCAATGGTAGTCATAATCTTGTTCTGAGTTAAATCGTCACCTGTAAGCTCGCCAACAACCTTGCGGTCACGCATGACTACAAGTCTCGAGCAGGTACGGAGCATTTCATCAACCTCCGACGAGATGAAGGTAATGCTCTTGCCTTGTTCGGCAAGCTTTAAAACAAGCTTCTGAATTTCGATCTTTGTACCTACGTCGATTCCTCGTGTAGGTTCATCTAAAATGAGGTATTTGGGGTCTGTCAGCAGCCAGCGTGCCAAAATAACCTTTTGCTGGTTGCCGCCCGAAAGCGATTTTATGGGTGTGTCCGACGAAGCCGTTTTAATGTCCAACAGCTTGATATATTCGTCGGCAAAAGCCTCTGCCTGGGCTCTTGTAAACGGCTTAAAGAAGCCTTTCATTACCTGAAGAGCTAAAATAATGTTCTCTCTTACAGACAAATCACCGATGATGCCGTCGTTCTTACGGTCTTCGGGCAGATAGCCAATGCCGTTTTTCATAGCGTCCAACGGCTTGTTGATGTTGACCTTGTTGCCGTCGATAAATACTTCGCCGCCAACGGTTCTGTCAGCGCCAAAGATTGCGCGCACCGACTCGCTTCGGCCCGAACCGAGCAAGCCTGTAAATCCGTTGACCTCGCCCTTGTGAATTGAGAAATCAAACGGCTTAATGCCCGAGGTGCTGGCAAGCTGCTTGGCTTCAAGAACGGGTGTGCCCGACAAAGCATTTTCTTCGCCGGTTTCGGCCTTTTTAATTTCAGATAAGTCGTCAAGCTCTTTACCAAGCATTTTTGAAACTAACTGAACACGGGGCAAATCTTCAATAACATATTCGCCCACCAACATGCCGTCACGCAGAACGGTAATTCTGTCACAGACTTCATAAACCTGGTCCAGGAAGTGAGTTACAAATATAATTCCTACGCCCTTCTTCTTTAAATCGAGCATAAGCTTAAACAGCTTTGCAACCTCCTGTTCGTCCAGCGAGGACGTAGGCTCGTCTAAGATAAGTACCTTGCACTCCATATCCACTGCGCGGGCAATGGCAACCATCTGCTGAACAGCGATCGAACAGCTGCCAAGCTGCTGGGTAGGGCTTGCGGGTATTCCCAAAGATTCTAAAATTTTGCCGGCATCGGCATTCATCTTCTTCCAGCCGACTGTCGCGCCCTTCGTTCTTCCGATAAACATGTTTTCTGCAACGGTAAGGTTGGGGCAAAGTGTAATTTCCTGGTACACCGTGCTTATGCCTGCCTTCTGTGCATCCTGAGGGGAACGGATAGTAACCGCCTGGTCGTTGCCGCTTATGTAAATCTTGCCCTCATCCTTTTGGTAAACACCGGTCAGAACCTTAATCAAGGTCGATTTTCCGGCACCGTTTTCGCCCATCAGCGCATGAATTTCGCCCGCTCTCAGGGTGAAGTCCACGTTCTGCAAGGCCTTTACACCGGGGAAGTATTTGCATATGCCGCGCATTTCCAATACTGCGCCCTCTTGCATGGTTGTTCGCCTCCATTCGAAATTTTCTCCGATAATTCGGGGATTAAAACGCAAAATTGCCTCTAACACTAATCATCAGATAACAAAGCGTCTTCTGTTACCCGGTGATCAGCTTTAGAGGTTTAAAGGCACGCGGCCGGATACAGGGATATACAATCCACGTATCACGCACCGCGTGCCCGGGTTTCACTAGTTAAAAATCAAAAGATTTTAAAATTAGATACCGTACTGATCAACGTCAGCCTGAGTAATGGTCTTAGCATCAAAGCCCTTTTCGTCCATGATTACAACCTTTTCTGCAGGAGCATTGCCAGCTTCGAGGCCCTGGATGATTTCATCAATGTAACCAGCCTGGAAGGGGTTGCACTGACCGTCATAGTTCCAGTTGCCCTTCAAGAGTTCTTCCAAAGCCCACTTGTTGCAGTCGAAGCCCATGATGATAACGTCGCCGTTAACACCGTGAGTGATACCTGCAGCATCAAGAGCAGCTACAGCACCCTTAGCCATGTCGTCGTTTTCAGCGTAGATTACGTTGAAAGCAGCGCCGGAGTCGATAACAGCCTGAACGATCTGCTGAGCGTTTTCAGCATTCCATTCAGCGGTCTGCTGAGTAACGATGTTCCAGTTGTCGTTAGCAGCAACCTTAGCGTCCAAAGCGCCGGAACGGCCGATCTGAGCAGCAGAACCCATAACGCCCTGAATGTGGATTACGTTGTAGGTTTCAAGACCCTGTTCGGTCAACCAGTTAACAGCGGTTTCGCCTTCCTTAGCCATGTCAGAAACGATGGAAGCTACGTACAAGCTGTCGTCAGCATCAATGGTACGGTCGAACAAGATAACCTGGATACCTGCATCCTGTGCATCCTTCAAAACAGTGTCCCAACCGGAAACGCCTGCAGCAGAGATGAGCAAGTAGTCAACTTCGTCCTGAATGAACTTCTGAGCAGCAGCGATCTGTTCTTCGTTCTTGAGGGAGTAAGCGAACTGTGCATCGTAACCGTTTTCCTTGGTGAAGGTTTCCTTCATGTCACGGTCATTAGCGGTACGGTAGCCGGATTCGTTAGGGTCGTTGTTGATGATACCAACCTTGATCAATTCATCGCCGCCATTGCCGCCTGCATCAACAGCAGGGTCGCCGCAAGCTACGAGGCAAAGAGCCATAACCAAAGCCATCATCAAAGCAAAAATCTTTTTCATAATGTTTTTTCTCCTTATGTAAAAATTAGCATCGTCGATTATCGACCGATTACTAGTTTAAGTATATCGCACGTCGCTGTTAAAGTCAATATTTTCAATATTTTAAGAGGATTTTTCGTTAACTTAACTAATCAATCCACCATATTTTCGTCGTTATGCAAAAGAATTTTTGTGTGTTTTGCCGCATTTTTTCGTTTTTTGCCTGACAAATCAATGCAGTTTCGTTATGTTACCCAAGTGAACAATAAAAACATCAGGGCGGCACAAGGTCATGCCGCCCTATACTAACCGCTGTTTCACGCCGCAAGCGTCTTAATCACCCAATAAATAATCCCCCACGCAACGCTGGCAATGGTGCCATATAAAATAACAGGCCCTGCAATGGTGAAAATTTTTGCGCCTACGCCCAAAATCCAGCCCTCGGTTTTAAATTCAACAGCGGGCGAGACAACGGCGTTTGCAAACCCCGTGATAGGCACCAATGTACCTGCACCGCCGTGCTTGGCAATTTTGGGGTATAAGCCCGTGCCCGTAAGCACAGCCGAGAAGAACACCAGCGCCACCGAAACGCATGTGCCCACCGATTTTTCATCCATGTCGGTCGTTGCAAAAATATCATGCAGGCCCTGCCCCACAAGGCAGATAAGTCCGCCGATAACAAATGCCTTTAAAACGTTGCGCCACAGCTTTGAATTGTGCGAAGCCTTCTCTACCATTTTATTATATTGCTTGTCCGATATGTTCATTTTAACCACCCTTTCATTAAGGGTAGTTTTTGCTAATTATTTTGAATTATTCAAAAACATAAAATCCGGGGCTTTGCCTCGGATTTTATTCCTTAATCGGCGCAGGCGGGAAAATTTGCCGCCGTGAGCGAGAGCGGAGCCGATGCAGGAGGGGGTTCACAGGGGAACCCGCTTGGGGTGCCCCCGTAGAACAAAAAAAGCCCCACCAAAAAGGTGAGGCTTTAATTTGTTTATATAAGCTTATACCAACTGGATGATAGCCATCTCTGCTGCGTCGCCGCGGCGAGGGCCGATCTTGACAACCTTGGTGTAGCCGCCCTTGCGGTCAGCATACTTAGGTGCGATCTCATCAACGAGCTTCTTAGCAACGTCTTCCTTTGTGATGTAAGCAAAGATCTGACGCTTGGAGTGGAGGTCGCCAACCTTGCCGAGAGTAATCATCTTCTCAGCCATAGCGGAAACTTCCTTAGCTCTGGTTACAGTGGTTTCAATCTTACCATTTTCGAGCAGATAGGTAACCATAGCTCTAAGCATTGCTTTTCTCTGGTCACTGGTTCTGCCTAACTTTCTAGTGCCTGGCATAGATATTCACTCCTTACTTTCGTTATTCCTCGCTCGAGGTCATTTCGTAGCCCAAGGATCTTAACTTTTCCTTAACTTCGTCGAATGACTTCTTGCCGAGGTTTCTTACCTTCATCATTTCTTCCTCAGACTTTTCAATCAAGTCGTTGACAGTGTTGATGCCTGCTCTCTTCAAGCAGTTGAACGATCTTACCGACAAGTCAAGTTCCTCAATGGTCATCTCAAGGACTTTTTCCTTGCTCTTGGTGTCCTTTTCAGCCAAAATTTCATCAACGCTGGTGTCGTCAGACAAGTTGATGAACAGGTTCAGATGCTCGTTGAGGAGTTTGGCTGCCATGGAAACAGCTTCTTTAGCGGAAATAACGCCATCTGTCCATACCTCTAACGAGAGTTTATCATAGTCGGTGATCTGGCCTACACGGGTGTTTTCAACGGTATAGTTAACCTTTAAAACAGGGGTGTAGATACTGTCTACGGCGATGATGCCTATGGGAGCATTCTGCATAAGGGACTTGTTCTTTTCAGCAGAAACATAGCCTCTGCCCTTGTCAAGAACGATTTCCATATACAGCTTTGCGTCGGTGTCAAGGGTTGCAATGTGCATATCGGGAACTAAGATCTCAACCTCAGAGTCAGTCTTAATGTCGCCTGCGGTAACTTCACATTCACCGTCTGCTTCAATATAAACTGTCTTGGGGCCGTCGCAATAAAGCTTAGCGGTCAAGCCCTTAAGGTTCAAAACGATTTCCGATACGTCTTCCTTGACTCCCGGAATGGTGGATAATTCGTGGTGAACACCGTCGATCTTAATAGATGTAACGGCTACACCGGGGAGAGATGAAAGCAATACACGTCTAAGACTGTTGCCAATGGTCGTGCCGTAGCCACGCTCTAAAGGTTCTAAAACAAACTTACCGTAAGTTCCGTTACTTTTGAGCTCGACTGCTTCTATATCCGGCTTTTCGATTTTTTCAAGCATTTTAGCCTCCATTTCTTTTGTGGTAATCTTAAGCATTTTACGCATTAAGCGCACCGGCATATAAGATTTATGCCGCGCCAAAGATTAGTTGCGCAAAGCGAGTGCCTTACGCCACCCTCCCGCTTATGTGCAAACCCTGATGTTTTGGCGAGATGCCCCGCCAAAACTCAAGATAAGACGAATGTCTAAATAACAATTTGTAAAACTTAAAGAAATTATTACTTAGAGTACAACTCAACGATCATCTGCTCTTCAACTTCATAGTCAAGGTCTTCCTTAACGGGAAGTCTAACTACCTTAGCGCTGAGGTTATCCTTGTCAAGGTCGAGCCAAGTGGGGATAACTCTGCCGTTGGTTGCTTCTACGATTTCCTTGAACTTAACGCTCTTCTTAGAGTTTTCTCTTAACGAGATAACGTCGCCAACCTTGATTCTGTAGGAAGGGATGTCAACTCTTGCGCCGTTAACGTTGAAGTGACCGTGAGAAACGAGCTGTCTGGATTCACGTCTTGTCATGGAAAGTCCCATTCTGTAAGCTACGTTGTCAAGTCTGCATTCCAAAAGGGTCAACAGGTTCTGACCTGCCTGGCCTTCCATCTTTTCAGCTCTTTCATAAATGTGGTAGAACTGCTTTTCGAGTACACCGTAGATGAACTTGAGCTTCTGCTTTTCCTTGAGCTGTCTGCCATATTCGGAAACTTTCTTTCTGGAATTAGCCTTGGGGTCACGCTTGGTTTCCTTAGCAACACCCATAACCATGGGGCTGATGCCTAATTCCTTACATCTCTTGAGTATAGGTTCTCTGTTGATAGCCATTATAATAATCCTCCGTTTTTAAATAAGTATCAGTTTTTAACTGACGCCGAGTAAACTTTTAACTCGGGTGGTTGGTTGTCTTTTCCAAACGTTTAACTGCAAAGAATCACGAAGTGATTCTTTAATTTTTCGCTTTGCGAAAAATTATACGCGACGACGCTTGGGAGGGCGGCAACCGTTGTGAGGAATGGGAGTAACGTCCTTGATGAGTCTTACTTCAAGTTCTTCAGACTGCAATGCACGGATGGCTGCTTCACGTCCCTGGCCGGGGCCCTTAACATAAACTTCTACGATCTTAAGACCGTGTTCCTTAGCTGCTCTTGCTGCAGTTTCTGCTGCGGACTGAGCTGCGAAAGGAGTGGATTTCTTGGAGCCACGGAAGCCGAGTTCGCCGGCAGAAGCCCAAGAAATTGCGTTACCCTGCATATCGGTGATGGTAACGATGGTGTTGTTGAAAGTGGACTGGATATGAACCTGTCCCTGTTCGATGTTCTTTCTTTCTCTACGACGACGAATAACTGTCTTCTTAGCGTTCTTCTGAGCCATGTTCTATATCCCTCCTTACTTCTTCTTATTAGCGATAGTCTTTGCAGGTCCCTTACGAGTTCTTGCGTTGGTCTTTGTTCTCTGACCTCTTACGGGCAAGCCTCTGCGGTGACGAACACCACGGTAGCAACCTACTTCAATAAGTCTCTTGATGTTGAGCTGAACTTCTCTTCTCTTGTCGCCTTCTACCAAAAGGTTCTTATCGATATATTCACGCAACTTGGTTTCATCAGCATCAGAAAGGTCCTTAACTCTGATATCAGGGTCTACGCCTGTTTCCTTGCAGATTTTTGTTGCGGTCGGCTGACCAATGCCATAGATATAAGTGAGAGCAACTTCGATTCTCTTATCTCTGGGCAGGTCAATACTTGCTATACGAGCCATAAATTAGCTGCACCTCCATTAAGTGTTTTTATCCCTGACGCTGCTTGTGCTTGGGGTTTGCGCAGATAACCATAACCTTACCCTTGCGCTTGATAACCTTACACTTTTCGCACATCGGTTTAACTGAAGGTCTTACTTTCATTGAAATACCTCCTCGATTACATGAAGCTTTCGCTTCGGCTGTTGGTTTACTTTTCTTTTAAGGGGAGGGCTTACTTGGATCTCCAGGTAATTCTTCCCTTTGTCAAATCATATGGTGACATCTCGACCGTTACCTTATCTCCGGGTACGATTCGAATGTAGTTCATTCTGAGCTTACCGGAAACGTGGGCGAGAATTTTGTGTCCGTTTGCGAGTTCTACCTGGAACATTGCGTTAGGCAAAGCTTCTAAAACGGTGCCTTCGAGTTCGATTACATCTTCCTTTGACATTGAATAATCCCTCTTTCTTGGGTATTACATTTCTCGTCGGGTCGAGCCGACTTCCTTTGGGCCTTGGGTTTTAAGCTCAAAAAGAAGCTTTCTGAGTTTTTTGTTTGTAAGTCCCTGATCGCAAATCACACTGCCTGTCGGTGAAATGTGTTTAACATTCTTTCGCTTGGGGGCTTCAAGCTTATGAAGCTTGCCGTCTGCTATGTGAATGAAGCGGTCTTCGACCGAAACTGCAACGTAAATTCGGTCTTGATCTCGGCCTGCAAGCGACTTGACAACAGAGCCTTTGACAATATTCACAAAACGTCCTCCTTATTCAGGCTGGGTGAGGATTACCGCACCGCCGGACGTAATTGCTATTGTATGCTCGAAATGAGCTGACAGCGACTTGTCGGTTGTTTTAACTGTCCAGCCGTCTGAAAGAATTCTAACGCCTGCCTTGCCTGCGTTAATCATCGGCTCGATTGCGATGACCATGCCGGGCATAAGGCGGGGGCCGTGACCTGCACGTCCGAAATTCGGAACCTCGGGGTCTTCGTGGAGTCTTGCTCCGACACCGTGGCCGACAAATTCTCTCACGACTGAGAAGCCTCTGTCTTCATTATACTTCTGAATTGCTGCCGAAATATCGCCGATTCGCACACCGGGCTTCGCAATTTCAATCGCAAGCATCAAGCTTTCCTCGGTCGAGGCCATTAAACGCTTTGCTTCGTCGGAAATCTCACCGACTGCAAAGGTTTTGGCCGAATCTCCGTGGTAGCCGTCAATGTAGGCGCCGACATCGACTGAAACGATATCGCCTTCTTTAAGCTTTTCGCCCGATGAAGGAATACCGTGGATTACGGTGTCGTTTACCGAAATGCAAGCACTTGCGGGAAATCCGTTATATCCCAAGAAGGAAGGCTTTGCGCCGTGAGACACAATGTAGTTCTTGATGATTTTATCAAGCTCAAGTGTGCTCATTCCCGGGCGGATAGCCGCTTTTGCTGCCATTAAGGCGCCGCCTGTAATAAGGCCGGCTTTGCGCATTTTCAGAAGTTCGTTAGATGTTTTTATTACAATCATTCAGCTTACGCCTCTAAAGCCTCAAGGGTCAAGCGAGATGTATCGCTCACTTCCTCCTGACCGATAACAGTGGTAAGCTTACCCTGTGCCGAGTAGAAATCTTTTAAGGGTGCTGTTTTTTCGTGATAAACCTTAAGTCTGTCCAAAACAGTAGCAGGTTCATCGTCCTTGCGGATAACAACCTTGCCGCCGCAAGCGTTGCAAATCCCCTCTACCTTAGTGGGTTTAAACACAATGTGGTAGGAATTGCCGCATACTTCACAGACTCTTCTGCTCCAAACACGCTCGGCAATCTTTTCATCGGGAACGTAAATTTCGATGACCTTGTCGATGGTGATGCCCATTCTGTCCAAGGCTTCTGCCTGGGGCACAGTTCTGGGGAAACCGTCTAAAATAAATCCGTTTTTGCAATCGTCCTGCGCAATTCTGTCCTTCAAGATGCCGATAACGACTTCATCGGGAACGAGTGCGCCGGATTCCATATAGCTCTTTGCTTCCAAGCCGCAGGGTGTACCGTTCTTAACAGCCTCACGCAAGATGTTGCCTGTCGAGATAGCGGGGATTCCCTTGGCTGCGCAAATAACTTCTGCCTGAGTGCCCTTGCCGGCACCGGGAGCTCCTAACAAAATCAGGTTCATAAATTCCACTCCTTTTCAGGGTCCGGCTTAGCGGTCAAAAGCCGCTTCGCCGAACAATTGTCCGTTGCTATTAAAGCTCTCCTTAAAAAGTGAATTATTCAAGGAAGCCCTTGTGATGACGCATCATAAGCTGAGATTCAAGCTGACGTACAGTATCAAGTGCAACGTTTACAACGATGAGGATAGAGGTACCGCCCAAAGCCAAAGAACCGATGCCGGTTACAGCAGCAAAGATGTTGGGGAGTACTGCTACGAGACCGAGGAACAAAGCGCCTACAAGAATGAGCTTGGAAAGGATTCTTGTAATGTAGTCAGAGGTGGGCTTGCCGGGACGAAGTCCGGGAACGCCGCCGTTGTTCTGACGCAGGTTGTTAGCGATCTCAACAGGGTTGTACTGCATAGATACGTAGAAGTAGCTGAATGCGATGATGAGAATGAAGTAAAGAATTACATACACGGGGTGTGTAAAGCTGAACACATTCATGAATCCGTACCAGAAGGTGCCGGGCTCGGGTTCGCCGGTGAACATTACGATTGTCTGAGGAATAGACATGAAGCTCATTGCGAAGATGATAGGCAAAACGCCTGCCATAGCAATCTTAATGGGCAAGTAAGTGCTCTGTCCGCCGTAAACCTTGCGGCCAACTACGCGCTTAGCGTACTGAACGGGGATTCTTCTTTCAGCATTATCCATGAAGATAATGAAAGCGATCACCAAGATGAAGATGATGATGATTACAGGAACCAAAAGGATCTGTCCGATGCTGCCCGAACCAAGGAGAACGCTGAAGGTTGCACCAAAGGAAGTAGGCAAGTTTGCAACGATACCTGCAAACAAGAGGATCGAGATGCCGTTGCCGATACCGTTTCTGTCAATTCTGGAACCAAGCCAAATGACAAGCATTGCACCTGCGGTAAGGCAGGAAACGATAACGATTCCGGACATAACCATTGAAGCACCGGTAGGATAGATCAATGCGCCCTGATTTTTGATTGTGAGGAAATATGCGAACGACTGGAACAAAGCGATGCCCAAGGTGGACCACTTTGTAATCTTGTCGATCTTAGCTCTGCCGGCTTCGCCTTCCTTAGCAAGTCTTTCGAGTGCGGGGATAGCGTAGCACAAGAGCTGAATGATGATCTGTGCGTTGATGTAGGGCGAGATAGAAAGGCACAAAAGTGTAGCCTTAGAGAAAGTACCGCCCGACAAAACGTTAAGATATGCAAAGATGTTGTTGCTGTTTCCGACAACATTAAGTGCTGCTACGTTGATGAACGGAACAGGAATGTAACCGCCCAATCTGTAGATTACAACAATTATAAAGGTGAAGAGGAGCTTTTTTCTTATATCAGCATTTTTAAAGGCGTTCTTTAATGTAGCAAACATTAGATCACCTGTGCCTCTCCGCCTGCCTTCTCAATCTTTTCCTTAGCGGAAGCGGAGAATGCAGCTGCCTTAACAGTAAGCTTTTTAGTGAGTTCACCGTTACCCAAAATCTTAATACCGTCAGCGGGATCCTTAACGATACCTGCTGCCATAAGAAGTTCGGTATCAACTACTGTGCCGTCAACAAACTTTTCCAAAGAGGAAACGTTGATAGCGGTATAATTGGTTGCGAAGATATTGTTGAATCCTCTCTTAGGGATTCTTCTAGCAAGTCTGGTCTGACCGCCTTCGAAGCCGGGCTTTACGCCGCCGCCCGAACGAGCGTTCTGACCTTTGTGTCCTTTACCTGCGGTTTTGCCCCAACCCGAGCCGTGGCCTCTGCCAACTCTACGAGCTTCCTTGTTGGAACCCTCTACAGGTGCTAAATCGTGCAATTTCATTTATTCGCACCTCCTTGTCTTATGCTTCGGTAACTTTGATCAGGTGTACGATCTTGTTAATCTTACCTTTGGTGCAAGCGTTATCGGGCTGAACCGTAACGTCACCGATCTTGCGAAGACCAAGGGAGTTAGCAGTAGCGATCTGGTCCTTGAGTCTGCCGTTAAGGCTCTTAACGAGCTGAATCTTTACAGAAGCCATTACTTATCTCCTCCTTCTCCCAAGATTTCCTTAACAGTCTTGCCTCTCTTTGCTGCAACTTCTTCAGCAGACTTGAGAGCTGCAAGGCCTGCAAATGTAGCTCTTACAACATTGTAAGGATTGTTGGAACGAAGGCACTTCGTTCTGATATCCTTTACGCCAGCAGCTTCCAATACTACACGTACAGGGCCGCCTGCGATGGTACCGGTACCCTTTGCAGCAGGTCTCATTAAAACTCTGCCTGCGCCGTAAGCACCGACGATTTCGTGGGGAATGGTTGTTCCCTTAAGTGAAACTTTGATAAGGTTCTTCTTTGCGTCTTCGATAGCCTTTCTGATAGCATCCGGAACTTCGCCCGACTTGCCGATACCGAAGCCTACTGTGCCGTTTCCGTCACCTACTACAACGAGTGCAGCGAACTTCATGATACGGCCGCCCTTAACCGTTTTGGATACACGGTTAATCGCAACAACCTTTTCTGTAAGTTCCATGGATGTAGCATCAATTCTTGCCATTGTTTTATCCTCCTTTAGAACTTAAGTCCGCCTTCACGTGCGCCGTCAGCAAGTGCCTGAACACGACCGTGATATACATAACCGCCTCTGTCGAATACGACTTCTTCGATTCCCTTTTCCTTGCAAAGCTCAGCGATCATTGCGCCAACCTTCTTTGCGCCTTCGACGTTACCGCCGTTTCCGTCAAATCCTTCGGACATGCTGGATGCGGCACAGAGAGTAGTACCGGTAACATCGTCGATCACCTGTGCATAGATGTGCTTTGCAGAGCGGAAAACGTTAAGACGAGGGCACTCGGCAGTGCCGCTTACCTTTGCACGTACTCTTGCATGTCTGCGAGCGCGTGCTGCTGCTCTGTCAACTAATTTTACCATAGTTGTTACACTCCTTTAATTACTTCTTGCCGCCCTTGCCGGCCTTACCTTCCTTGCGGATGATAACTTCGCCGTCGTAACGGATACCCTTACCCTTATAAGGTTCGGGAGGACGATGAGATCTGATCTCGCAAGCAAACTGACCAACCTGCTGCTTATCAATACCGCTTACTATAATCTGGTTGGGCTGGGGAACTGCGAGGGTGATACCTTCGCATTCAGATACGAATACCTGATGAGAGTAACCAAGGTTAAGAACAACTTCCTTACCCTGCTTTGCAGCTCTGTAACCAACACCTTCAATAATAAGGGTCTTGGAATAACCGTTTGTTACGCCCTCTACCATGTTAGCAACGAGGGTTCTGGTTAAACCGTGAAGTGCTTTATTTTCGGGCTCATCGTTAGGTCTGCTTACGTTGATAACAGCACCTTCCTGAGCAATTGTTAAGTTCGCATTGAACTTCTTTGTAAGAGTTCCCTTGGGGCCCTTAACTGTTACCAAGTTGCCTTCTGCAACGGTAACTTCAACGCCTGCAGGAACGCTAATGGGTTTTAAACCAATTCTGGACATAATTAGCCTCCTTACCAGACGAATGCGAGAATTTCACCGCCGACGCCAAGTTCACGAGCCTTCTTGTCGGTTACGATGCCCTTAGAAGTGGAAACAATCGCAACACCAAGACCCTTCATAACCTTAGGCATATCCTCACAGCTGGAATAGATTCTAAGACCGGGCTTAGAAACTCTTCTGATGCCGGAGATTACGGGTGTTCTGTTCTCGTCATATTTGAGAGTGATTCTTATAATACCCTGCTTGCCGTCTTCAACGACCTGATAACCCTTGATGTAACCTTCATTGAGAAGGATTTCGGTTATAGCCTTTTTGACGTTAGAAGCAGGAACGTCTACTGTAGCATGCTTTGCCGAACTCGCGTTGCGAATTCTGGTCAACAAGTCAGCTATTGTATCAGTAATCTGCATACCGTTTTGCCTCCTTTGCTGAAATTTACCAGCTAGCCTTCTTGACTCCTGGGATCTGACCGTCGTGTGCTAATTCTCTGAAGCAGATACGGCAAATGCCGAACTTTCTGAGATAAGCGTGGGGTCTTCCGCAGATCTTACATCTGTTGTAAGCACGGGTGGAGTACTTAGGCTCTGCCTGCTGTTTTAAAACCATTGCCTTCTTAGCCATGTGTATTCCTCCTCATTACTTTGCGAAGGGAGCGCCGAGCAATGCGAGCAGCTCCTTAGCTTCTTCGTCAGTCTTTGCAGTGGTGATGAAGTTGATATCCATACCACGAACCTTGTCTACCTTGTCGAACTCGATTTCAGGGAAAATAAGCTGTTCCTTAAGACCGGTCGAATAGTTGCCTCTGCCGTCGAACGAGTTGGGGTTGATGCCCTTGAAGTCACGAACACGGGGGAACGCAACGTTGAAGAGTCTGTCAACGAATTCGTACATTTTGTCAGCGCGCAAAGTAACCTTTACGCCGATGGGCATACCTTCACGGAGCTTGAAGTTAGCGACTGACTTCTTTGCCTTACATACGATAGGCTTCTGGCCTGTGATAGCAGCGAGGTCATTGCATACAGCTTCTACAACCTTAGCGTTTTCCTTAGCTTCGCCGCAGCCAACGTTGATGACTACCTTGTCGAGCTTGGGAATCTGCATAACGTTCTTGTAGCCGAACTTCTTCATAAGTGCAGGAGCTACTTCGCTGACGTATTTTTCTTTTAATCTAGCCATGTTTCTCCTCCTACTTAATTTCAGCACCGCAGTGCTTGCAAATTCTTACCTTGTTACCTTCATCGTCGATCTTGTGACCAATTCGGGTACCCTTGTTGCACTTGGGGCAAACAAGCTGAACCTTGGAAGCATACATAGCAGCCTCTGCCTTAACGATGCCGCCGGTTTCGCCCTGTCTGCGGGGCTTAACGTGCTTGGTTACAATGTTCAAACCTTCAACGATGACCTTACCCTCCTTGGGGGATACAGCCAAAACCTTACCGGTCTTGCCGTTATCTCTGCCGCTGAGGATAACTACGGTGTCGCCTGTTTTAACGTGAACTTTATTCATAATACCGACACCTCCGAATTAAAGTACCTCGGGAGCCAAGGACATGATCTTTACGAAATCATTGTCTCTGAGTTCTCTGGCTACTGGGCCAAAGATACGGGTTCCTCTGGGTGTTTTATCTTCTTTTATAATTACAGCTGCGTTTTCATCGAAACGGATGTAGGTTCCATCCTCACGACGAAGACCCTTAGCTGAACGAACGATTACTGCTTTTACAACGTCGCCCTTCTTAACTACGCCGCCGGGAGCTGCCTTCTTAACGGAAGCTACAACTACGTCGCCGATGTTAGCATAGCGTCTGCGTGTACCGCCCAAAACTCTGATGCACTGGAGCTCCTTAGCGCCGGTGTTGTCAGCAGCCTTGAGTCTTGTCTGCATTTGTATCACAGCAAGTTCCTCCTTTCAGTTTTTAAGAAATCTGAGTACCGATTCAATCGGCCTCACCCTACTTTTAAATTACTTAGCCACTTCAATGACTCTTACTAAACGCCATCTCTTATCCTTGGACAAAGGACGGGTTTCCATGATTTCAACTCTGTCACCGATGTTGCAGGTGTTGTTTTCATCATGAGCCTTGAACTTGACTGTTCTCTTAATGATCTTGTTGTAGAGGGGATGCTTTACGTTGTCTTCGATTGCAACGACAATGGTCTTGTCCATCTTGTTGGAAACAACCTTGCCCACTCTTGTTTTTCTAAGATTTCTTTCGCTCACAGTAAATCCTCCTTTACAATATTACTTGGACTCTTGCGCACGAATGAAGGTCTTGATACGAGCAATATCCTTCTTAACAGCCTTGATTCTCATGGGATTGTCAAGCTGGTTTACAGCATGCTGAAAACGAAGGTTAAAAAGCTCTTTCTGAAGGTCAACAAGCTTGTTGTTTAATTCAACAAGAGTCATATCTTTGATTTCACTTGCTTTCATTATTGCTCACCACCCGTTTCTTCTTTAACAACGAACTTGCACTTGATGGGAAGCTTGTGCATAGCCAAACGCATAGCTTCACGTGCAACTTCTTCGCTTACGCCGGCGATTTCAAACATTACTCTGCCGGGCTTAACTACTGCTACCCAGTACTCAGGGGTACCTTTACCGGAACCCATACGAGTACCCAAAGCCTTGGTTGTTACAGGCTTGTCGGGGAAGATCTTGATCCATACCTGACCGCCACGCTTGATGTAACGGGTCATTGCGATACGGGCTGCTTCAATCTGGTTGGAGGTGATCCAAGCGGGCTGAAGTGCCTGCAAACCGTACTGACCGTCTGTAACCTTGTTACCTCTGGTAGCCTTGCCGGTCATACGACCGCGCTGCTGCTTACGATATTTAACTCTCTTGGGAAGTAACATTACTTGTTGCCTCCTTCTTTACGTTCTGTACGAGGACGTCTGTCGTTGTTGCGGGGACGTCTGTCGTTGTTGTTGCGGCGCTTTCTTTCGGGTCTTTCCTGCTGAGCAGTAGCTTCACCCTTCAAAACTTCGCCCTTATAGATCCATACCTTAACACCGATTCTACCATAGGTAGTTGCAGCTTCTGCAGTACCGTAGTCGATGTCAGCTCTGATGGTCTGCAACGGAATGGTACCTTCGTGATAGGTTTCACTTCTTGCGATTTCAGCACCTGCCAAACGGCCGGAAGCCTTGATCTTGATACCTCTTGCGCCGAGCTTCATTGCTCTGCCGATTGCCTGCTTGAGAGCACGGCGGAAGGAAATTCTTCTTTCGAGCTGTGCAGCGATGTTCTCAGCAACGAGCTGTGCGTTAAGGTCGGGCTGCTTGATCTCGATGATGTTCAGCGAAACTTCCTTGCCACCGAGCTTCTTTTCGCAGATCTTCTTGAGCTTTTCAATCTCTGCACCCTGTCTGCCGATAACCATACCGGGCTTTGCACAGTGGATGTTAACGTATACACGCTTTGCATCACGCTCAATCTCAACCTTGGGAACGCCTGCAGGAGCAAGCTTCTCAAGAAGGTACTCACGAAGTTCGTAGTCTTCA
>JAZSPX010000240.1:0-2258 GCA_045537675.1 Candidatus Faeciplasma sp.
GTTCATCATAAAGGTTTCAACTGCATCGTTATAGTGGTGGCCGAGGGCAATCTTATTACAGCCTGCGGCTTTTGCAGCATCGTGCAGAGCACCGCGCCTCATGCGGGCGCAAAGCGAGCAAGGGTTAGGCTCTTTTCTGACATCGAAGACTATTTCGCCGATGTGCGTTCTTTGCAAAACATATTCGATGCCGTTGTCTTGGCAAAGCTTTTCGACCGAGGAATAGTCGCCCTGAACGCCGCCGAAGCAAGGGTCGAGGGTGATGGCAACGATTTCGTAGTCGATGCCGACGAAGCGACGAAGCCCGATTAATCCCATTAGCAAAACAAGGCTGTCCTTCCCTCCCGAAACGCCAACGGCAATTTTGTCGCCGTTTTGAATCATATCGAATTCGGTTATTGCTTTGCGCATATAGCCGTAGATTTTCTGCATAACGTTCTCCTTAAAAACCAAGTTGTCACCGATTAGTATACCACAACAAGTGCAGTTTGAAAAGTGCAGAATAAAAAAACATAATAAAAGTGAAATAAGAGAATGCTAAGCACTCTCTTACTTCACCATTTACTTGGAACACTATATTATGAAGATGTCAAAAAATTAATTGGTGAACTATTCAGCTCACAATATATATTATACACAAAAAATCACGTTTGTAAAGGGTAAAAAGTAACAAAAAAATTGCTGATTTTTACGATTTGTATAATATATATTTAACAGATTGGAGATTTAAAGCTAAAATATGAAACTTTAAACACGAAAAAAATAAATATCCTCTGCTTCAGGCAAAAGCAGAGGATATGTTTTTATAGAGTTAATTACTTAGCAAGTCTTGCCTTCAAAGCTTCAAGCTCGCAAGCGAGTTCCTTGGGAAGCTTTTCGCCGAACTTAGCGTAGAATTCTTCGATACCCTTGGTTTCTTCTACCCAGAGGTTGTTGTCAACGCTAAGAAGGTCAGCAATGGTTTCGGTGGTGATACCGTCGAGACCTTCAACATTGATGTCTTCAGGCTTGGGTTCGTAACCGATAGCGGTTTCAACAGCGTCAACGTCGCCTTCGCAACGGTCGATGATCCAGTCGAGAACTCTCATGTTGTCGCCGAAGCCGGGCCATACGAAGTTGCCTTCGTCGTCGGTTCTGAACCAGTTAACGTTGAAGATCTTAGGAGCCTTGTCGCCAAGCTTCTTGCCCATTTCGAGCCAGTGTGCCCAGTAGTCGCCCATGTGGTAGCCGCAGAAAGGAAGCATAGCCATGGGGTCACGTCTTACAACGCCGACAGCACCTGTTGCAGCTGCAGTGGTTTCGGAAGCCATGATGGAGCCAACGAAGGTACCGTGCTGCCAGTTGAAGGACTGGTATACCAAAGGAGCAGTCTTTGCACGTCTGCCGCCGAAGATGATTGCGGAAACGGGAACGCCCTTGGGATTATTGAATTCCTTGGAGATGCAGGGGCAGTTTTCAGCAGGAGCTGTGAAACGGGAGTTGGGGTGAGCAAGCTTGTTGCCTTCTGCAATGTATTCGGGGCCGTTAACCTTGGCACCCTTCCACTCTGTAGCGTTTACAGGAGGATTCTTGTCAAGCTTTTCCCACCAAACGGTCATATCATCGTTATTGATTGCAACGTTGGTGAAGATTGTGCCCTTCTTGGTGGAAGCAAGAGCGTTGAAGTTAGAGTTTTCGTTAGTGCCGGGAGCTACGCCGAAGAAGCCGTTTTCGGGGTTGATAGCGTAGAGTCTGCCATCCTCGCCGGGCTTGAGCCAAGCGATATCGTCACCGACAGTCCATACCTTGTAGCCGTTCTTGGTATATCCCTCCGGAGGAATGAGCATTGCAAGGTTGGTCTTGCCGCAAGCAGAGGGGAATGCAGCAGAGATATACTTAATTTCGCCTTGAGGATTTTCAAGACCGAGGATGAGCATATGCTCAGCCATCCAGCCTTCCTTACGGCCAAGGTAAGATGCGATACGGAGTGCGAAGCACTTCTTACCAAGAAGAACGTTTCCACCGTAACCGGAGTTAACAGACCAAATGGTGTTATCCTCGGGGAAGTGGCAAATGAATCTCTTTTCTTCATCGCAGTCAGCAACAGCGTGCAGACCCTTGATGAACTCGGGAGAATCGCCAAGAGCCTCGATTACGTTCTTGCCAACACGGGTCATGATGATCATGTTGAGAACAACGTAAATAGAGTCGGTCAACTCAATACCGATTTTTGCAAAGTCAGATCCAACAACGCCCATGGAGTAGGGAATAACGTACAT
>JAZSPX010000241.1:0-4196 GCA_045537675.1 Candidatus Faeciplasma sp.
ACCCTTTGAACCTATGGTCTTGGTTATCTTCACAGCCATTTTTGTTGCAGCCTACTTTATCATCTGGTTCACGGTTTATTTCTGCATTAAGGCAGTAAGTAAAAAACTTAACGCAAAGATTAATTAGTTCACAAAAATCTCCCCTCGCTTTTAAAGGGCAAGGGGAGATTTTTATTAAAAGCTTTTATCGTCGGTAGCGGGGTTGTTGATCAGCTTGCCGTCTTTTTCAAAGCGAGAGCCGTGGCAGGGGCAGTCCCACGAATGCTCCTGGGGGTTATATTTAAGTGCGCACCCTAAATGAGGGCAGCGCGGTGCGGTTGGTGTCAGAAGTCCTATCGTTGACTCGGCGGCATTTATTAAAAGCTGTGGGTGAAGCATCGAGCGAGAGGGCGAAAACAGCGCAGCATATTTATTTTTCTTGCCTTGCACCAAATCACAAAGAATGTTTGCTGCCACCATCGAAGATGTCATGCCCCACTTGTTAAAGCCTGTTGCAACAAAAAGGTTGGGCGTTCTTTTTGAATATCTGCCGATGTAGGGGACAGAGTCCAAGCTCATGCAGTCTTGTGTCGCCCAGCGTGCAACCTCCTTGGCATCGGGGTAATGCTTTTTGGCATACGCTTCAAGCTCGCGCCAGTTGCCGCCCTTTTTGCCTGTGCGATGACTTCCTCCGCCCAATAACAGATATTCGCCATATCTGCGAAAAGACAGCCCCTTTTTGTCCTCGTCAACATACATACCGTCAATTTCGGGCGTGTTTTTCAATGCAATAACGTAAGAGCGATGTTGGTAAAGCTTTAAAAAATAGCTTCCGTGCTTGTTCAAAAAAGGGAAGTGCGTTGTGACAATAATCTTTTTTGCAAAAATTCTGCCGCGGTTGGTAATGACCTCTTTTGGTTTAAGCTCTATCACCTTGGTGTTTTCAAAAATGTTAAGCCCCTCGGCCACCGAGTAGGCAAATTTCAAGGGGTTAAACATCGCCTGCCCCTCAATCTTAACCGCACCTGCACAGCGAAAAGGCAGCGGGATTTCGCCAACAAATTTCGCATTAACGCCCAGCTTGTTATAGGCCGCAACCTCTGCCATGATTTTTCGCCTGTCGGTCGTTGAATAAACAAATGCGTCCTGCTCGCAAAAATCACAGTCAATGGTTTCGCACATTTTGCGGTATTCTTCAAGTGCCTGCTTGTTAGCTTTCAAATATAACCGTGCGGCTTTTAAGCCAAAGGTGTTAATAAGCCTGTCGTAAATCAGCCCGTGCTGAAAGGTTATTTTTGCTGTCGTGTTTTCAGAAATTCCACCCATGATTTTGTCTGCCTCCGCAAGCACATAATTCACCCCGGCCTGCTGAAGCTTATAGGCGCACAGAATTCCGCACAAACCGCCGCCGATGATCAACACGTCGGTTTTAATGTCTTTGCTTTGCGCCCGAAACTCAATGCTCTGCGAGGTATTTTGCCAAATCGATTCCATTTTATCACCCCTGTTTTTAAGGTTATTATGTTCATAAAAAAGGCAAAATATCATTAGGTTTAAACAAAAATACGCCTTGCTGTTGAAATTTTAAAAAGGTGAAGTTATAATGTTTATATAATTTACGTTTTGGAGGGCTATTGATAATGTTTAAACGGATTTTAATTATTGCTTTGGAGGTGCTGATGATAATGTCTTTGTTCACTGCTTGTGAAAGCGAAGAATTTATAACTGTCAACGATCAGGTCTATGATATTAATGTAGATTACAGCAACGAATATCAGGGAAACCCATATCTTCCGTTGTGGGAGTATATTCCCGACGGTGAGCCTTACGTTTTCGAGGACCCGGACAACCCCGGCAAATACCGCGCCTATATTTACGGCTCTCACGATATTTCCAAAACCGAATATTGCGGCAAGAACTTAGTTCTTTGGTCCGCCCCTGTCGAGGATCTTTCGGAGTGGCGCTATGACGGCGTTATTTTTGAATGCTTTGTCGACGGCAATGCCGACACACTTTACGCCCCCGACATTGCATTGGTAGAGGACCCTAAAACAGGCGAAAAGACATATTATCTTTATCCCAACAACCAGGGCTGGGGCAGAAACACCATGGTGTGCAAGTCTAACCGCCCCGACGGACCTTTTGAAGTTATTAACTGGAAAAACGACAAGAAAAACGAAACCAGAGGCGTTTTGGGCTTCGACCCTGCTGTCTTTGTCGATGACGACGGAACGGTTTACGGCTACTGGGGCTTCCAGACCTCGTGGTGGGGAAGACTGAGCAAGCATAACATGGCAGACCTTGACGCTTTAGACACGTCGCACAAAAACATACCCGGCTATGATGAACAGACTGCCGAGAACTATGACCCCACGCAGTTCAACATCTATCAGGATAAGAATACCGAAAAATGGGGCTTCTTCGAAGCTTCGTCTATCCGCAAGGTTGGCAACAAATATGTTTTCATTTACAGCCGCAACGGTTTGCCTGAAGAACCCACAGGCAAGAATTACAGCCAGCTTGCCTATGGTTACAGCGACAGCCCCGCAGGCCCCTGGAAGTGGGGCGGCATAATTGTCGACGCTGCAGGCGAGGTTATTCCCAACGGCAACGGCGGATATTACCGCACCTTCAATGGCGGCAATACCCACGGCAGTATTTGTGAAATCAACGGTCAGTGGTACATATTCTATCACAGAAATCTTCATACATTTGCACGCCAGTCAATGGTCGAGCCTATAAGCGTTGAATGGGACGAAAAGCCCGTTTCCGAAGGCGGCGAGGTAAGAATTTCTACGGCAGAGGTTACCTCTAACGGCTTCTACCTTAACGGCATTAACCCCTATATGAAGCATTCGGCAGGCATTGTAAGCTATTTGACAGGCGGTGCCAACATCGTTCCCGCTTACGAGCCTGACACGACCACCATTCCCGTGACAAATTTAAGCGGCGGCAGCATTGCAGGCTTTAAATACTTCAACTTCGACATCAATTCTCCCTCCGGCTCGACAAGCCTTGAGATCGAGATTATCCCTCAGGGCTTCAACGCCTCTATCGACGTATTCTTAAGACCTCTTTCGGCTGTAAACACCCCCACCGAACAGGAGGACGGCTTCATAACCTCGGTTGGCGAGGGCAGCAAGAAGATCGGTACCTTTACCATCACCGAAGATATGCCGCAGGAGCTGACAACCTTAAGAATTGACACCCCTGCGATCGATGAAATCGACGGAGAGTGGGGCATCTTCTTCGTGTTCCAAAGCAAGCGCAGCCGCAGCATCTGCGACTTCTATACAATGCAGTTTGTGGACACCAACGCATAACCTAAAAAACAAAAAGCCTTTGTAACCAAACGGTTGCAAGGGCTTTTTCTTTATTTAGCAGGTTATCCTAAAAAACTGTAAAAAACGGGTTATATTTTCATTTTCATCAGCCCGTGCTTATTGCAGTAGATATATAAATATCCACCGCCGCAAGGCTGTAATCTTGTTTCAGCGTTTCCTTCGGGATAGAACTTTACAAACTGTTCCCGATCGTATGTGATATAGGAAATAAATGAAATGTAATGGTTCTTGGTCATATCGTGGTGTATGGTGACGAAATATTCATCCTCAACTTTTTCTACCGTAACAGAATGGAACTCGTCACATTCCTCTGCCTCAAGCGGCGGCAGAGTGATACCGCAGCAACTGATCAGCGTATCGCCCATGGCACGGATCACGTTACCGCAGACAGGACAGACATAGAATTTTGAACGCATAATATTGGCAGAGACATTCTTGTTGATAACTGTATCACCCGACATTAATTCCATGACCGAAACACCCAGCGCCGTGCTTAAGGATTCAATCAGCGAAATATCGGGCAGTCCCTTTGCAGTTTCCCATTTTGAAACAGCTTTACTGCTGACGCCGATTTTTTCTGCAAGTTCGTTCTGTGTCAATTTCTTCGACTCGCGCAAGCGTTTAATAACTGCGCCCGTAATGTAAGTATTCATATCATCACTCCCATAACTTAATTATAGCGTATATATGATTAAACCTCAACCTACTAACCGTTGAATTGAAAATACTAATCAAATTTTGCCCCGCAGTAAACAAAGAAAAAGGGATTGAGAAAAGACGCGAAAAATGATATAATAATCTCACCGATAAATAAGAATTTGTAGGTGCGTGCAATGAACCTAATAGAATTAACTCACAAGAACGATATTTTAC
>JAZSPX010000043.1:0-5455 GCA_045537675.1 Candidatus Faeciplasma sp.
CAGGAAGAGCCTGCCCACTGAGGCATTGTATCGGTTTCACGCTTTGCGGGACCGCCACACGTAGGACAAATGCAATTTACAAAGGATTCGACCTTTGCAAGAGGGCTTTCACCGCCTTCGCCGGGCTCAAAGTTTTCCATATCGGGCAGACGGAGAGGAAGCTCTTCATAAGGAACGCCTACCATACCGCACTTTTCGCAGTGAACGATCGGAATGGGCTCGCCCCAATATCTCTGGCGGTTGAATGCCCAGTCCTTCATCTTATACTGAATTCCCTTTTCGCCGATTCCCTTTTCTTCAAGGTATTCAAGCATTTTTGCAATGGAATCCTTCTTGTTTGTCATGCCGTTAAGAACGCCCGAGTTGACCATTTCGCCGTCGCCTGTATAGGCTTCCTTGGAAATGTCGCCGCCCTTGATGACTTCGATGATATCAATACCGAACTTGGTGGCGAATTCATAGTCACGCTGGTCGTGTGCAGGTACAGCCATGATAGCGCCTGTGCCGTAGCCCATCATTACATAGTCGGATATGTAAATCGGGATTTCTTTGCCTGTGATGGGGTTGATTGCAGACAAACCGTCGAGCTTGACACCTGTCTTTTCCTTTACGAGCTGAGTTCTTTCAAACTCTGTCTTCTTAGCGCATTCTGCTCTGTATTCCAAAACTGCATCCATGTTCTTGATGGTTGCGCAGTTTTCGTCGATTACGGGATGCTCGGGAGCGATAACCATGAAGGTTACGCCGTAAAGAGTGTCGGGTCTGGTGGTGTAGATTCTGAGCTTTTCATCAGCGCCAACCAATTCAAAGTTAACGAATGCACCTGTGGACTTACCGATCCAGTTTTCCTGCTGGAGCTTGATGTTGGGCAAATAGTCAACCTCGGAAAGTCCCTGCAAGAGCTGTTCGCAATATTCGGTTATTCTTAAGTACCAAACGTCCTTAGACTTCTGAACGATGTCGGAGTGGCAGATGTCGCACTTGCCGCCCTGTGAATCCTCGTTAGATAAAACTACCTTACAGCTGGGACAATAGTTAACAAGGGTCTTGTCGCGGAAGGCAAGGCCGTTTTCAAACATCTTAAGGAATATCCACTGAGTCCACTTATAGTAGTCCTCGTCGGTGGTGTCGATAACGCGGGACCAGTCGAAGGCGAAGCCTACACGCTTGAGCTGGTCGGAGAAGTGAGCGATGTTGTTGTCGGTAGACACACGGGGGTGGATACCTGTTTTGATTGCATAGTTTTCAGCGGGCAAGCCGAAAGCGTCGAAGCCGATGGGGAACAAAACGTTGTAGCCCTCGAGTCTTTTCTTTCTGCCGATGGTTTCAAGACCGGAATAAGCCTTGATGTGGCCAACGTGCATGCCTGCACCGGAAGGATAAGGGAATTCTACCAAGCCGTAGAACTTGGGCTTGGAGGTATCGATTGTAACATCGAAGGTTTTGTTATCCTCCCAGTATTTCTGCCATTTTTGTTCAATGGCACCGTAATTATACTTCATATTATCATCTCCAGTGAGAAATTTTTGTTAAAACAAACAACTAATAATTTTATCACAGCAAAGTATTAATGTCAACTGCTTCGCCGTCGCTCCAAAGTTTTTCTAACGAATACTGGTCACGGGCGTCTTTATAGAACACATGAACGATGATGTCGTGATAGTCCATTGCGATCCAGCTTGCGCCGTCAACACCTTCGATATGGTCGGGGTTGACGCCCTTTTCGCCGAGCTTAAAGTCAACTTCGTCAACCAAACCTCTTGTATGGGTGGTGGAGGTACCGTTTGCAATTACAAAGTAATCGGCAATGATGGTAAGGTCACCGACCTTGATAACCTTGATGTCCTGAGCTTTTTTAGAGTCGAGAGCCCTAACAACCTCGGAAAGCTTTTCGTTTAATGTCATAAGTTTTTTACCTCGCTTTGTTATGGTATATAGTTGGTTACCTGCTTGGGAAGGCTGAAGCTTTTGCCCGAATTTGCAAGCTCGGGTGCCGAAAATTCACTTTCGGGAATTTCAATGCCCTTGACACGGAAGCTTTGGTTTAAAAGCAAAGCGGTATCGTGCAAATGAATGCTGTAAACGGATTTGCCGTCATGAACAGTCATTTCGCCCGGAAGCAGATAAATATTTGTTTTCTTTAGTGTTATTTTGTTTGAAACGTTGGCGACGTGTAATATGTCGTCAAGCATCATATCTGTGCTGATTGAATTTAAGATAAGCCCCAAAAGCCTTGCAAACGAATCGACTGCGCCTGCTTCGTTGGTTTTTAAAATCAACGAGCAGAAGTATGCGTGATATGCTAAAACCGAATCCTGTGTTAAATATGCGTTAGGAAGGAGTATGACCTCGCTCGCTTTGGTTCTGTCGAAGGATATGGTGCCTTTGTTTAAAACCAAATCCCCTGCCCTTACGGTGCTTGGAAGTTTGGCAGCGGTGTTGCCCAAAAGCTCGGTAGCGGTGGCTAAGCTTTCGGCTGAAAGGGACAGCTTATAATCGACGTTGATTGCGAGCGTTCGTGAGACGATCTCTTTAAAAACGCCTGTGTTAAAAGCCTCTTTCAAGGTGCCTGCAAAACCGTCAACCGTGGTATATAAAGAAGGCGGGATATCTAAAATATCAAGCGTGTGCTTGTCTTCATCTATCATTAAAAGGTGGATTCTGACAGGCTGTGATTCATCGGTCACGGTGAACAGAATGCTTGTTTTGTTGGAAACAGTATCGAAGCTGTAGCCCTGCGCGGCATAGCGCACATAGTCGGGTTCGATGTATCTCTCGCTTTGGCGTGCCCGTGCGGCAATTGCAACTGCGCTTAGAAAAATATAAGTAAGCGAGCCTGCGATAGCGCAGGCGGAAATTATGGTGACAACAAGCCTCTTTTTGGTCATCTTTTTCATAACTTAAAACCAAAAAGGGCGATGCTCCTTCAGTTCCTACTTTTTGTCGCCGATTCTTTTAATTTCGATCAGGGTATATTCGTTATAAGCGTCGAGCGTTGACTGAGGGATAGTGCGCATATGCTCGACAGAATAGTTTACCGAGAATTTCATTGCTTCATACATTCCCCTGTCAATATCCTCGTAGGTGCAGGCGCGTATGTAGTCAACATCTTTATATACACGGTCGAACGAGATAAGGTCTGCCATGTATAAAATCTTTTCAATCAGGCTCATGCCGCCCTTGGCAACTGTGTGGTAACGGATCGCAGAAAGTATTTCGGGGTCTGTTATGCCGAACTCCTCTTTTATAAAAACAGAGGCGGCGATGCCGTGATACGTCTTTGGGGCGTTAAGCTCGGTTTGAGAAATTTCGAACTGTGAGCGTGACATAAGCTCGCGCTGGTCGTCATATGAAATCTCTTTGCAGATGTCGTGCAGAAGACCGGAAAGGTAGCATTTTTCTTCGTCGGCACCAAAGTGACGGGCAAGCTTTAATGCCTCGTCGGCTACATAAAGTGAATGCTCGTAGCGCTTTTTTGAAAGAGTTTTTTTAAGGTAGGATTTATATTCCAGATATTTATCATTCATTGATATACAACCCTCTTTCCCTGATGTATTCGGCAACCGATGTTGGGACAAGATGAGAAATATCTTCGCCCGATTTAATCTTCTGACGTACTTCGGTAGACGAAACCTCGACAGCCGGGCAGTTAATTAGAATACATCTTCCGCCTGCCGTAATAATTCTTTCGACCGATTGTTTATCTTCTTCACGGCTGTCCTCATCTCGGCAGATGCCGACAAGGGTTGCAAGCTGCATAATGCGCTCAGGCATATACCAGTTTAGGAATGTCAAAAGCATGTCGCTACCCATGACGAAATAGAGCTCGTCGTCGGGGTAAAGTGTGCTAAGATGCTCCATTGTTAAAACGGTATAGCTTTTACCCTCTTTTAAAATTTCATAGTCGCTGACTGTGACATTTTCTTTGTCGGCAACGGCAAGGTTAAGCATTGCAAGCCTGTCCCCGTCGTTGACAAGGTTTTTCGCCTGCTTGTGGGGAGGCGTGCCTGTGGGCATAATTATCAATTTGTCGGGGTTTAAGCTTTGCAAAACAGCATCGACAATATTCAGATGCCCGTTGTGAATGGGGTTGAAGGTTCCCCCTAAGACAGCAATTTTCATTACTTTAAGTTGATAACAGGCTTTTCGGGGTTGGGCTTATAGAGTACAGCCTTAGAGCCGATTGTGATGACAACGTCTGCGCCGATTTTTGCGGCGATTTCTTCTGCCGCCTCGCGGGAGGTATACATTGAGTTTTCGAGCACCTTGATTTTAATAAGCTCGTGAACTCTTAAGTAGTCGTCGATCTGAGCGACCTGTGCATCGTTAACGCCGCCCTTGCCGATCTGGAAGGTGGGGTCGATGTTGGCTGCAAGGCCTTTTAAATATGAGCGCTGCTTGGAAGTAAGCATTGTAAATAACCATATCTTTCGTTTGGTGAAAGATTCCTTTCAAACTTATTATTATCCGATTATTGATAAATTATTTCTTTTCTAAAAATTCTTTAAGAAGCATTAAAGCTTTGCCGCGGTGGCTGATTTTGTTCTTTTCTTCGGGCGAGATTTCGGCGGTTGACTTGTCACCTACCATGAATATTGGGTCGTAGCCGAAGCCGTGTTCGCCGCGGCGGTCATATCCTATTCTGCCTTCGATCGTTCCCTTAAACTGAGAAAGCTTGCCGTTTTCGTCGATATAAGAGATTACGGCAACGAAGCGTGCGGTGCGCTGTTCGTCGGGCACGCCTGAAAGCTTATCAAGTACTAAATAGCATCTGCCGATATCGTCGACCTCTTCTCCGCCGTAGCGGGCGGAATATACACCCGGTTCGCCGCCGAGGTAGTCAACCTCTAAGCCCGAATCATCAGCAATAACGGGGCAATGCGCAATGTCATAAACAGCCTGTGCCTTAATTGCGGAGTTTTCGAAGAATGTTTCGCCTGTTTCTTCAGCTTCGATGTTTATTCCCTCTTCACGCTGGGAACGGATCTCAAAGCCCAAAGGCTCTAAAATCTCTTTGAATTCACGAAGCTTGTCTTTATTGTTTGATGCAAGTATAAGTTTCATAATTAATCCTCGAACAAAGCATTTACGAAGTCTTTATTGTTAAAAGGCTGAATGTCGTCAATTTTTTCGCCGACGGTTACAAGCTTAACGGGAACCTTAAGCTCGTTGGCAATGGGAATGACTATGCCGCCCTTTGCGGTGCTGTCAAGCTTGGTTAAGATGATGCCTGTGATGTCGGCAACCTCGTTGAATTCGCGGGCTTGGTTAACTGCGTTCTGGCCTGTTGTGCCGTCAAGAGCGATTAATACTTCCAAAGCGCAACCCTCTGCCTTTGAATGAACGATTTTAGAGATTTTTGCAAGCTCGTTCATTAAGTTCTTCTTGGTGTGAAGTCTGCCGGCGGTATCGACGATTACAACGTCTACGTTTCTTGCCTTGGCAGCATCCAAGG